>JAAYQC010000076.1 GCA_012519515.1 Bacteroidales bacterium
GTCTTTCTGCATATTGCAGTAATCTTGCTGTTTTTACAGGATACTCCGGTATAGATCCTGAAGTAAGGATTACCGGACTGGAACCTGGTATCGACAGAAGAGAATCATATCCACGTACCCGTACATTGTCATTCCGTGTTAACTGTAGTTTTTAATCCTATAATCTTGGAAAATGAAAAAGATGAAAAGAATAATTAGCATCATAATGACCGCTTGTTTGTTTGTAACATGGTCATGTACCGATCTTGATGAAACTATTTATCGCGAAATCATAGCAGAAAATTATTATCAGAACGAAGACGAAATACGTGCTGCCATGATGCGTCCTTTCGTCCAGAATACCCAAAGTATCTCAGGTTTCCTTAAAAACGTCTGGATACTTCAGGAATTGTCTGCCGATATTGTGTGCTTTCCTCAAAAAGGCCCTCATGGTTACGATGGAGGAGACTGGATCAGGTTCCACAGGCGCGAATACACAACCGATGAAAGGCGTTGTTACAATTCATGGGATCAACTGTATGCAGGTATAGGTTATGTGAATAGTCTGCTTGCGGATTTTGAAAAACTGGATTTTGCAGCTCTGGGAGTAACATCCTTTACCAAGGAACAAAGCGTGGCAGAATTACGTTCCCTCAGAGCCTATTTTTATTGGATATTACTGGATTTGTTCGGCAATGTCCCCATTACAACAACTATCACTGAAAACAGCCCTGCATCAAAACCAAGAAGTGAAGTTTTTGCATTTGTTGAGCAAGAGCTTACTGAGAGTATCCCGTACCTAAGCGAAGATGTTGTAAAATCACAGGGCCGTATCAGCAAATGGGGCGCATACGCCATACTCGCTTACCTGTACCTGAATGCCGAAGTATATACCGGAACCCCTCAATTGACTAAATGTATTGCTGCCTGCGATGCCATTAATGCATCCGGTAAATTTTCTATTGATACAGAATGGTATACTCCTTTCTGTAAAGCAAATGAAACAGCCTCTAGAGAAAATATCTTTACCGCTGCTTGTGATCCGATTTATGCACCTGATAATACATGGTTTCAACGTTTTGGCCACTATTCCCATCAGGGTGGGTTCGGCTTCAAATATGCCACATGGAATAGTACAGTCACTACTCCTGGGTTTTATTCAAAGTTTGATCCGACTGATAAGCGCGGCTATGTAGGACATTTGTATGGCCCGCAATACAAAGTAAACAAGTATAACCCTGATCATAGTTTTGATTTTGACAAAAGTAAACCTTTGCTGGGAACCGAAGAATTTAAAGGTTTTCCTTTGATCATGGCTGAAAGGGAAGTGATATTGAAAGCTGTAACTGATGGCCCTGGTATTAAGGTTGAAAGTGTCAGTCATCCCGAATTTACTGAGGAAGATTTAGCTCCTGTCTTTACTTTTATTGAAACTGACCCTACTCTGATAGCGACTTTACAAAACCTGATTAGTATCAACGGAGGCGTTGAATATGAGTTCAAACTCTCCGAGGATTATTTGGGAGAAAGAAATATGGATAGAGGTGCAGAAAATATTGGTGCACGTAGCGTGAAATATGAAATCGATTTTGATGCCACGACTGCCGGTCTCACCAATGACTGGGTTATCTTCAGGTTGTCAAGAATCAATTTCATCAAGGCTGAAGCACTGATGAGACAAAATGGTAATGTTGCCACCGATGAGGTATGCGACCTGATTAATGCAGTAAAAGAAAGATCTTATGATGAAGGTACATTCATTCCTTATACTCCTGCTACTTTAACTATGGATGAGCTTCTTCTCGAAATGGGCCGCGAGTTTGCCTATGAAGGATGGCGCAGGGTAGACCTTGTCAGATTTGACAAATTTGTAAAGGATTACGAATGGTGGGATTATACACCAAACGGAAAAGAATATGATAATATATTCCCTATTCCTCACAGAAGGTTAAACAACAATCCCAACCTTACGCCCAATGAAGCAAATGCACATCGTAGTGCTACTTAGTTAAATAATTGTGCCGGTTTACGATTTTACAGTTTATTATAGTATAGTGTTATTTAATTAATCAACATTTTAATATAAATTTGTAAGTTATGAGTAATAAATTAACAAGAAGGTCATTTACCAGTAAATGTGCAGCGGCAGCTGCTGCATTTACTGTAATTCCCAATTATGCTATGGGTAGTGTGTTGGGACATAAAGCGCCAAGTGATAAATTGAATATTGCAGGAGTTGGTATCGGAGGTCAGGGACGTGGTAACCTGAGACAGATGAGAACGGAAAACATCGTTGCTCTTTGCGACGTTGACTGGAAATATGCAGAACGTTGCTTTGGGGAGTATCCTAATGCAAAAAGATATTGGGATTGGCGTAAGATGTTTGATGAAATGGGCAAATCTATTGATGCCGTTCTCGTTGCTACAGCTGACCATAGTCATGCTATCATTGCCGCACATGCAATGACCTTGGGAAAACATGTAACTGTACAGAAACCTTTAACTCATTGTGTATACGAGTCACGTCTGTTAACCAAATTAGCTGAAAAGTACAAAGTAGCTACGCAAATGGGTAACCAGGGTAGCTCCGGTGAAGGGGTACGTAAAATTTGCGAGTGGATATGGAATGGTGAAATAGGCGATGTGACGAAAGTTGAAGCTTTTACTGACCGTCCTATCTGGCCGCAGGGAATGAATACTCCGACTAATGGTATGTGGGTTCCAGACACTTTGAACTGGGATCTTTTTACCGGTCCTGCAAAATTACGCCCTTTCAATGAAATATATCATCCATGGAACTGGCGCGGATGGTGGGACTATGGTACAGGCGCCCTTGGTGATATGGCATGTCATATTATGCACCCTATCTTTAAAGCCTTAAAACTGGGGTACCCCACAAAGGTACAGGGTACTTCAACCCTGCTGTTAAAAGATTGCGCTCCCCATGCCCAGTCTGTACGCCTTATTTATCCTGCCCGCCCAAATACTGAAAAGAAAGTTAAATTTCCTGAAGTTGAAGTTACATGGAACGACGGTGGAATTAGACCCAATATCCCTGACGGATGGCCTATCGATAAAGATATGAATGATGGTGGCGGCGGTGTTATTTTTCACGGAACAAAAGATAAATTGATTTGTGGATGTTATGCCAGGAATCCATGGCTGTTATCAGGCCGTGTTCCCAATGCTCCCAAAAGAGTACGTGAAGTCCCCGATAATAATCATTATCAGGACTGGATTCGCGCTTGTAAGGAAAGTCCGGAAAACCGTATCGAGCCTGCATCACCCTTTAGCGAAGCAGGCCCATTCAATGAAATGGTGGTAATGGGCGTACTGGCAGTTCGTTTACAATTGTTGAGAAAAGAGTTGCTTTGGGACGGAGAGAACATGAGATTTACCAATATCTCTGATACTGATAAATTCAGCTTGACTATTTCAGACGACTTTACTATTGAAGACGGACACCCGACATTCAATAAAACCAATGAAGAAGTTATGGCAAAACCATTTGCTGAAGAGTTGATCAAACATACTTACAGGGATGGGTGGAGTTTACCGCCTATGCCGGCTTAACTATTAAAAAATTTCACATGAAAAAGATTTCATTACTTTCTTTGCTGTTAACAGCTTTGTTTTTTACGCCATTAGTTGCGCAAACCCACAATACTCTTTCCAATCAGGAGAAAAAGGCTGGATGGGTACTTCTTTTTGACGGTAAAAGCTTTGACGGATGGCGTAAATACAACGGAACTGAAATGCCTGCCGAATGGATAATTGAAGACGGAGCTATGAAATACCAGAGAGGTGAAAAAGCAGGCCGTATGTTGGGTAATGACTTGGTATATGCCAGGAAGAAATACTCTGATTTTGAATTGACGGTAGACTGGAAAATTGAAGAAAAAGGAAATTCCGGTCTATTCTACTATGTGGTCGAAGCAACCGATCAAAGGATTTATTCTTCCGCACCTGAAGTCCAGATGCTTGACAATTGGCAAGCCAGTGATAACAAGCTGGCAAATCACCTTTCGGGTTCATTATACGACATGGTACCCGCCCTGCCATCTAACGGTAAACCTGCCGGAGAATGGAACACTATTGTAATTCGTATTAAAGACGGTAAGGCTACCCACACACAAAACGGGGTAAAAGTATGTGAATATTCCATCTGGACTCCTGAATGGAAGGAACTGGTTGCAAATAGTAAATTCAAAGAGTGGCCGGGATTTGTCAATGGACCTGCCAAAGAAGGATATATAGGTATACAGGATCATGGCTACAATGTCTGGATCAGAAACATTAAAATCAGGGAATTATAATACATCTTTAAATGAAGTTCTCGATCGATCCAAAAGATGATCGTGGGTTTTTATTTATTACAATCTTCAAAATCACCATAGTCACCTTTCTGTATCCGGTCTGGTAGAATTTTTCGTGATAAAAACAATTTTGCAAAATGAGTAAGACTCAGAACTTGAGTCTTACTCATTTTTTTATGCCTTCGGACTGATGCTCTCTTTTTCCGCTATAAATTGTTGTAATGAACTGTCAGAACCGGAAATAAAAGTCAGGAATAAGATTATTTAACATATCAACATGGCTGTTACATGAAAGATTTTTTTAAATTTAAACAATCCAAAAACTCTTATTTATAACCTTAAACGCTCAAAATCTATGAAAGCCAAAAAAACGGTTCTATTGTTATTAATCTTAGCTTTTGGCCTGACCTGTTTCGCGCAGTCAACAGTAGAAATACTTGTTGATGCCGAAGCTGCCCAGTACAAAATTAACCGGCATATCTACGGCCATTTCTCAGAACATTTAGGCAGATGTATCTATGACGGATACTGGGTTGACCCTACCATGAATGTTCCAAAAGATGGCCGGATCAGGCTTGATGTTGTTGCAGCACTCAGGCATATTAAAATTCCTAATCTCAGATGGCCGGGTGGTTGCTTCGCGGATGAATATCACTGGATGGATGGTATTGGTCCGGGATCTCAACGCCCTACAATGATAAATACTCATTGGGGCAATGTAACGGAAGACAACAGTTTTGGTACTCACGAGTTTCTTAAACTATGTGAATTGTTAGATACGGAGCCTTTTATCGTGGGCAATCTCGGCAGCGGCTCTCCCCAGGAAATGATGCAATGGGTTGAGTATCTTAATTTCGATGGCGTCAGCCCGATGACAAATCTGAGAAAACAGAACGGCCGTGATGTACCCTGGGGTGTAACTTACTTCGGTGTCGGTAATGAGAACTGGGGATGTGGCGGTAATATGACACCGGAATATTACGTAACACAGTACAGGCAATTTGCTACTTATGTTAAGAATTACCCTGGTTCCCCCGTGAGAAAAATTGCTTGTGGACCAAGTGGCGGTGATTATAACTGGACTGAGGTACTTATGGCCGGAATTACAAGGGGAGGCAGATCCAGTGCCTGGGGTGTCGATTTTCATTATTATACCAATCCTCCCAGAGGAGCAGGCTCAGCTACAAACTTCACCGAAGCAACGTATTTTGCTACAATGAGAAATGCTCTCAGGATGGAAGAATTGGTCAAAGGACATTCGGCAATCATGGACAAGTATGATCCTCAGAAAAGGGTCAGCCTGGTTGTGGGTGAATGGGGTATCTGGAATAACGTGGAACCCGGAACAAATCCCGGATTTCTTTACCAGCAGAACAGTCTGCGCGATGCCCTGATAGCAGGATCAACACTTAATATTTTTAATAACCACTGCGACAGGATCCAAATGGCACAACTCGCACAAACGGTAAATGTGCTTCAGGCTGTTATTCTTACACAAAAAGAAAAGATGATCCTCACCCCGACATATCATGTTTTCGACTTGTATAAGGTGCATCAGGATGCAAAAATGTTGCCGGTGAAATTTGCCAGCCCTAATTATGTTCTTGATAAAGAGTCTCTTCCTGCTCTTAACCTGTCTGCTTCCCAGGATTCGCTAGGAGTGGTTCATATTTCTCTGGTAAATATCGATCCTAATAATTCCATCCCTGTCAGCCTGTCCTTTAATCAGGTTAAATGGTCGAATGTAAGCGGTCAGATATTGACATCTGCAAACATCACTGACCACAATACATTTGAGAAACCCGAAACCGTTGTCATAAAGAAATTTGACGCTGCTAAAAAACAGGGTAATGCCCTGAATGTCAATATACCTGCAAAATCAATTGTCGTGCTTGAATTAAAATAACAGCCTTTCAGGATAAAAGCACATGACAGGTCTTAAATAGTCAATATTGAAGCTGAGATACATTGCAGTTTGTTATTTTAATATGAATAATTGCTTGTCAATCACTTCAATATTTAGCTAAAGGTTTAAGCGGCCATAGCGCCGTATAATATTGGTAATAAATTAAGCTGTATAATATAGATTATGATCAACAAAAAACTGATTACCAGCTTTTTCCTGATTGTGGCAATAGCTGTGTCTGCATACGGTCAGGGCAATACTCCAAAGGCATTAAAAGAAGCATACGCGGGGAAATTCCTTATAGGAGCTGCAAATGATCTGAGTATTATTTCTGATGCTGAAGCGGCAAATATTAAAATGCATTACAACATCATCACCCCGGAAAACTGCATGAAACCACAGCCGATCCATCCTTCGGAGGACAAATACAACTTCGTGACTTCCGATGCTTTGGTCGACTGGTGTCAGAAGAACGGTTTGAAGGTTTGGGGACATACCCTGGCCTGGCATTCACAGTCGCCTCAATGGTTCTTCCAGGATAAGAATGCCGCCGCCGCAGAAGCAGCAAACCAGGCTGAAACTCCGGCAGCTGCAACTAATGCCCCGCGACCCGGTGCCAACCGTGCTAACACAGGCCCCCAGGCAAGCCGGGAAGTAATCCTGGAACGTCTTAAAAGTCATATCATGACTGTGGTCGGACGATACAAGGGAAAAATAACCGGATGGGATGTATTTAACGAATCGATTGCTGACGGCGGTGACGGTACGACAGAAAATCTTCGGACCTACAGCTGGTACGAGGCCGTGGGGCCCGAGGTTATTACTCTGGCTTTCAAGTGGGCACATGAAGCTGATCCTGACACTGAGCTATACTATAACGACTACAACATCGAGCAGGGTGCTGTTAAAAACACCGGGAAACACGCCAGCTCATTGTTGCTTCTCAAACGTCTGATTGCAGAAGGTGCCCCTATCACCGGTGTGGGAATTCAGGGACATTGGCACCTGGACACTAATCTGGAAGACGTGGAAAAAGCTATCGAAAATTATGCTTCCCTGGGTTTAAGAGTGTCTATTACGGAACTGGACGTTACGGCAACAGGTCATAATAGTGGTGAAACAGGTGTACGTCAGGGCGATAGAACCATCCCGGCAGAGAACTACCAAAAGCAGGCTGAGGTTTACAAAAAGTTATTCGAGATTCTGACGCGTCATGCGGATGTAATCGACCGCGTAACTTTCTGGGGCCTTAGCGATACAAGATCGTGGCGCAGGGGACAGGATGCACTTTTGTTTGATGGCCAGTTGAATCCCAAACCGGCATTCGATGCCGTTATTGAAGCAAGTTCCTATAAATAGATTCTGTTTCTGTTCAATGCCAAAACTTTCCGGCATGACAGACCAACAAGAATTTATTTAACCATTGAGCAGAAACATGGAGATAACTACTTGTAAATCTCTGAATACAGGCTATTTATTTTAACAAATCCTTAAAAGCTGATCCAAAAATTAAATAGCTTGTATTTCCTCCTATTGTCCCTTCATTCTGCCCCCAGATGAATGGCCAGTCATCATAGTTTTCAAAATGGTCGGGTTGCCTGAATAATATACCAGGAGCAACATTCCCAGGAATAAACGAGAAATCAGCCCTGTTATTCCCATAGAAGACAGCTTTGGGACGGGTAGCTCCCACTGTAGATACCAGGGAATAATTGTGATAAGGATGACAGCCAAACAGCCAGTTTGTTACCTTGAAAACATGGCTGATATCAATAATATCCGGGAAATTCCGGTTGGCAAAGCAGATTGTTGTTCCAAAGCTAACGATGTTTCCGCTTCCTGCCCAGTTGCCAAGACTTATTGGCACTGCGTAAGGGTTTTCATTTTCAAGTTCATCAATATAATCTTTGTACTTTACAACATATGGACGGAGCTTTTCCCTGTAGGATTCATCCAGGTGGGGTATGGCATGCAAAGCTGTCAGTATGCTTCCGCTTACGTTACGCTCAAGTGCAGGCCATAATAATTCCAGGAATTTATCAATATACTGTTGCTCTCCCGTTGAGATGTAGAGTTGAAGATTAGTCCCCATATTTGCCGGTCCGCCGAACCTGCCAAAGCCTCCCTGAGGCTGATTGGCAATTAATTCCGTTGCTTCTTTTAAAAGTCTTCTTGACTGTTTCAAGGCTCTTTCCGAAAGATTGTCGTTATATCCCTTCAATGCCCTGCTTGCCGCGGCAAACATGGTTGCTGCCATCAAATCGGTGTTGGGGTTGCGGCTTGTAAATGCCCACATATCATCCTTCACACCGCTTGAGCGGCCGTCAGGGGCTACTTCATAAGGACCAAGATTCGGATTATAGGGAAGTCCGTCAGTTATTGAGGCTGCATCGCCCAGATGATGGTAATTATCAAGAACTGAGTTACTCAGGGTTGATGCCATGTGTCCGATTATTTCTGCCTGTGCCAACAGGTTCAATGTGCCATGCTCAATAAATTGCAGGATATCCGGTA
>JAAYQC010000077.1 GCA_012519515.1 Bacteroidales bacterium
CATACACCTGATATCGGTAAAATTATCGATGAAGCTATGTTGTCTATTGAAAAGGAAAATAAGCGGCTTAAAGGGGTATTGCCCAAAACTTTTGCCCGTCCGGAACTAGATAAACGACGTCTGGGGGAAGTGGTGGATCTCTTCACCAACATTTCCATGATCGAACATGGGGACACCAAAGATGTCCTGGGCAGAGCTTATGAATATTGCCTGGCCCGGTTTGCTGAGCAGGAAGGCAAGCTGGCAGGAGAGTTCTTTACCCCTGCCTGTGTGGTGCGGACTCTGGTTGAGGTGATCAAACCATTTGCTGGCCGGGTTTATGATCCCTGCTGCGGCAGCGGGGGTATGTTTGTCCAGTCGGCCCGTTTTATAGAAAACCATAAGGGTAATATCCGTAACATTTCCATATACGGCCAGGACAGCAACGCTACCACCTGGAAGATGTGTATGATGAATCTGGCCATCCGCGGACTGGAAGCAGACCTGGGCAAATATAATGCGGATACTTTTTTGGATGACTGCCATCCCACCCTCAGGGCTGATTTTGTCTTGGCCAATCCTCCCTTCAATCTTTCCAACTGGGGACAGGAAAGGCTGAAAGAAGATGCCCGCTGGAAATACGGTCTGCCGCCAGCCGGTAATGCCAACTTTGCCTGGATGCAGCATATGATTCATCACCTGGCTCCTCAAGGCAGAATGGGATTGGTGCTGGCCAATGGTTCTCTATCCAGTCAAACCGGCGGAGAAGGGGAGATAAGGAAAAACATTGTGGAAGCTGATCTGGTGGAAGGGATCGTTGCCATGCCGCCACAGCTTTTTTACACTACCCAGATCCCGGTTTCCCTCTGGTTCCTGAACAAAAACAAGAAACAAAAGGGCAAGACCTTGTTCATTGATGCTCGCAGCCTGGGTACAATGGTGAGCCGCAAACTGCGTGAACTGACTGATGAAGATATAGCTAAAATCGCGGATACATTCACCGCTTTTGAAAATGGAACCTGTGAAGATGTAAAAGGATTCTGTGCAGTGGTTGATACAGCCGATATTGCCAAACATGATTATATTCTGACTCCTGGACGGTATGTGGGGATAGAAGAACAGGAAGATGATGGGGAACCATTTGATGAAAAAATGATCCGACTGACTGGAGAACTGGCTGAAATGTTTGCCAAGCGGCAAGAATTGGAGCAGGAGATCAGGAAGCGTCTGGGGGCCATTGGATATGAGCTCTAGGGGATAATTTTCTTGGGAGGCGGATTGCTTGGTTGACTCGAATATAAAGATATCGATATATATTGACACAAATAAACTACAAGACTATTTTGGCGACAAGAATGTGCGTCTAGATGGATTTAGAATGAGCAGTGATTATTACAAGCTTGTAAAGTATTTGGAAGATAATAATTTGTTAGATAAAGTGAGTATTTGTATCCCTCAAATTGTTATTGAAGAAATGATGGAACACTTATTTAGTAATTTTAAAGCTGCTCAAAAATCATTAAATGATGTGATAAATAATTATAAAAAAATATTCGGTGACCTCTTAGATATTGACTTTGAAATTAAGCCTAATGAATTAGAAGCATATAAAGATTTTATCCTTAAAGATTTCGAGCAAAAAGAACAACAGGATAATAAACGATTTATTATTGTTGAATATCCGGATTGCTTTCAATCGATGATAAGAAACGCGTTGCAAACTGTTAGTCCTTTTAGTATGGCAAAAGGTAAAAAAACAATAAAGACTACTCTGATGCGGGTTTCAAAGATGCATTATTATTTGAGTCTGTCATTAGCCATTGTAACTTAGAAAATGAACGAGTAATACTTTTTACACAAGATGGAGATTTCAAAAATATTATTAATCACGAAGCATTTATAATTGCAAATAATATTGAGAGTTTATTAAAGATTCTAAATGATATTTATCAATTAGATCCAATTATTAAATTAATGACACTAGTTGAAGATAATTATCACAGAGAGTCGCTATTATTGTATGTTGATTGCGAATATGATGGGGCTGTTTCTGACTTTCGTGTCTTAAATGTAGACAATTCAGACGAAGAACTGGTTACAGTGATTCAAGAATGTACAATTAATGAAACAAAATATACATTTACATATCACTTTGACCCGATAGCTAATGAAATAATTGAATGCAAATATGAGATAACAAATGATTGAGGTTGAAACTATGAAAAAAAGAATTAAGTACGAAATTTCTGAAATTGGAGAGGTTATTGGTGGAGCGACCCCATCTACAAAGGATGAGGATAATTATGGGGGCGATATTCCTTGGATAACTCCCAAAGATTTATCCTCGTTTAAAGAGAGATATATATATAGGGGTGAGCGGAATATTTCAGAAAAAGGGTTAAATAGTTGTTCAGCTAAATTAATGCCTAAAAACACTGTATTGTTTTCATCAAGAGCACCTATCGGTTATGTTGCAATTGCAGCAAATGAGCTCTGTACTAATCAAGGTTTTAAAAGCATCATTGCAGATGAAACCAAAATAAATTTTTTATATCTATACTACTATTTAATATATAAAAAAGGTGAAATTGAAGCAGTAGCAAGTGGAACTACATTTAAGGAAGTATCCGGTAGCGTATTAAAGAAATTTAATATTGAAATACCCGAAAGTATATTAGAACAAAAAGCCATCGCCGCAACCCTATCATGCCTGGACGATATAATTGAACTAAACAATCGCACCAATAAGGTTCTGGAAGAAATAGCTCAGGCCATTTTTAAACGCTGGTTTGTTGATTTTGAGTTTCCCAACGAAGATGGAGAGCCTTATAAATCCAGCGGCGGGGAAATGGTGGACAGCGAACTGGGGGAAATACCCAAGGG
>JAAYQC010000240.1 GCA_012519515.1 Bacteroidales bacterium
ATCAGCGGGACCGGTATTAATACGCCGTTACTAAATACGGTAGCGGCAAATACATCTAGTAACGGCGTAATAATCTGATTGGTCGATTCATCAAATAATTTTGCAACAACAACCACTTCAACACAACAATTTTGAAAATTATAAAGTGCAAATTCATTCAAAATCATCATTTTTGTGATATAAGTTTGGAAAATAATCATCATGGTGGGAGTCTCATGGTAATCAGATCCCTCTGTATCTTATGGATATGGATCATTGAAATATATATGGGAAATGTATCGGAAACAACAACTTCAGTCAATTCTGCAAATTTCATTGAAACTGGAACATTGAAATTTCGATTGACTGTCACTGAGTTCATATTTACAATCATTAACAGCATAACTGTTGAAAAGAATGAAGATGATAAAAGTACAATTGCAATGATTACAGGAATTGTTCAGAGAAAAATGAAAAGAAGTGAAAGATTCTTTATTGATGCTCAAGCAAAATTATCACCATGTATTTCAAGTGATGGAAAACGACTTCAATTTTCATGGTCATCATATCCACCACTCAATTTTACATCAACAAAGAATTCAAGACTTTGTTCCTCCTCATTAATTACAAACAGGAATAGAATACAAAGTTAAACTCAGTGTTGAGAGTTAACACGTATAATGAACAAGAGCTCTCAAGTAAACGAATCATATATATGTATCAAGTAATTTAATGTTTAAAACCCATTTGATCTTCAAAAGCACTTTCGGCATTTCAACACTTAAATTATATGCAAGTAAATCATATGATTCTGATGACCCAAAAACAAGTTTATTATCAATACTTTTTAATACAAGTTTTGGTTGAGGTTATTATTAGAATATTCTTTCGATTATTGGACAAGATCCTTTTCTTCTTCATAACCATTTTCTTCATCACTTGCGTCTCATTTCTAATTGGAGGAGTAATCCAACAATCCAATCCTTCATTCAAACACTTCTACAACCACTCAACTCAAATTGTTTTCACATACACCATCTATTATGAGAAATACACAAACACCAACCATACAGCAAAAAATGGATGTTGAATAACAGAATTCACTTTACAACCAGTACAAATTAACAATTTATTACAACAAAAAGTATCACAAATACATTTACAATTTTACTTATTTGTAACTCTTTTCCTTTTTCTCTTTACTCCTTTTCTGCTTCTAATCGGTGTTACCCCAATCATTCGAACAGATGAATTTTCATTATTCAAATTCCTGTTTTCGTAGATCTTCCATCCAAATTCAAGTGGATCAAAAGTTGATCTAGTAATTTCGTGATTTTCAATTCTTTCTACTTCAAATGGATTCTCTGCAACAACTGATGATTCGTTTCCACTGTATCTTGATCTTCCCAATTTGCACCAGGATGTGTCTTTTGATTTAAGAGACCATTCTTCAACATTCGAAATTTGTTTTTTTGATTCAATCAATCGAATTTTGTAAATCCAACGATTGAAATCTTCATCATATCGAATATCTTCCACAACACCTTCCTCCCACACTCCTCGTAACATGTTTGTTGCATTATATAAACCCTATTAAAATGAGTAATAGACAATATATAACTTACCTTTCCTTTGGTCGGAACATAATAATTCACAGGTTGATTTTTGAAATATTTTGAATCCACGATTTCATTTTCTTTTGCATTTGTTTTATCAATAACTTCTTCTTCAACCGATCCGCCAACATTTTTTGCGTTATTATTTTCATCATCATCATCATATCTTGATTCACAAGCTAGTTCATCATCATTATCTTCTTTTGGTGGTTCACAATTCAACTCCTGTAAAACATTATTCAACTCCTCATCCGACATTTTTTCAATATCTTCAAAAATGTTGCACACTAGATTTGGTTCTCTGCAATCCACATCTGATGAAGGTGCTGTAGCTTGATCTCTTCCAAAAAACAATGAATATGGACTTTTGTTAGTTGAAGAATGGACTCTATTATTATAATAATAATAAAAATCAGTCAAATAGTTCGTCCAGTGTTGATTGACGTAATATATTTTTTTCACAAATGCTCCCCAGGTTCTGTTGAATCTTTCCACAGCACCATTAACCCAGGGGTGCTTCGGCTTTGATCTCACATGCTTTATACCTTTAATTTTACAGAATAATGCCATTTTCTTATTGACAAATTCACTTCCATTATCCTAAACAAGAAATTACACTATGCAAAGCTACACTTACCGTTTGAATTTCTTTTGGAACTCCGTAGATACTAGTATATTTTTTGAAGACAGATAAGACAGAATTTTCATCTTTTGCTTTCAATCCATCCCCAAAAGCATATCTTGAGTATATATCTATTATATTTAATAGATAATTATGACCCTCATCTTCGGGCATAAATTTCAAATCTATAATCAGATTAGTTAAGTAAAATACTTACCCATTATCCATCTTTCATTTGGTCTTTTGATTTGCTTTACAACGCTTCCACTTCTTTTCGGTTCTTCCGGGAGTGTATCGGTTCTGTTACATTGTTCACATTCTTTCACAACTACCTTCATATATTCTCTAACAAATCTCCTCGATATTGGCCAGTATTTTTTTCTTAGGGAAGCATAACAACTATCTGTATCCTTCATATGCAAATTATAATGAAATCTTTTGATGCAAGCTTGTAGCTGATCCTTGCTTAAAAATTCTAAATGAACAGGAAGTTCCCCCTTCTTTTGAAATTTTTTATACAATTTATCACCTGCAATCTCAAAGCCTTGTTTCCATTTCAAATATTGTCTTTCACTGATGTTCAATATAATTGTTTTCACATCATCATTTACATCAGCTTGTCTGAGAAGCAAACTATTGACTTGAGCCTTGGTTTTGTTTCTTGAGCTTTCTAATACCCAATTGATAGCCTTCCTATAATTCCACCATTTTTCAATATCCCTAACGGAATAGTCCCATTTTTCGGACTGCTTTTTTGAACTTGAGTGAGAGATATCTGGAGAAGGAGGGGAAGATTGAATTCCAATCTCATTTGTGTTTCTTCTTAAAGCTGTGGTGGGAGTTGCAGGGATTAAAAATGGATTGTAAATTGGGGTGTAAATTGATGGTGTTAATAAATTGTGAATGTTCATAACGAAATAGTAACGTTTCCGTTGAAAAACGTAAAGAAAACATGAAAATATATTAAAAATTTGACATTAACCAATCAGGTGAATTGCGTCTTTTTCAAAGGACGCATTTTGTTTTGATTGGACAAATAAACCAATAATATTGTTTATTATATTATTGTTATTAACCATTTTAGGTGATTCACTTAGCGGCGGGCTCAACATCTATCGGCGTATGACAACCAATCCCGCGTATAACACATTTTCGACTAACACTTGGTCAACTTTGTCATATTTTGTCTGGTCGAGCGATGGATCATTTATTATGTTTTCGAGTTGTTGTAGCAAAAGTTTGGCTTCTCCAACAGCATTCCGGACTTTATGATCAGATAAAACAGGTTTGACGGGTTTGTTTGTCGGTGGTGGTGTATCTTGTCTTGCGAACAAGAAACTAAACATTGCAAAAAAATTGTCCAATTAGATGATGTTGTTTGTTGTAATATGACA
>JAAYQC010000078.1 GCA_012519515.1 Bacteroidales bacterium
ATTTGCAGTACAGCTCGACAGCGATGACCTTTACATTGACACCAGGGTTTTGAGCAGGATAGTTGAGGCCTTTTACGCCCAGAAATGCGCCATGGTTATAGGATCATACAAAATGGTGAATTTCAAGCTTGAGGATCTTCCCCTCGGTATTATCGATCACCGAGAATGGACACTCGATAACGGTAGAAACAATGCCCTTAGAATCAATGGCCTGGGAGCCCCGCGTGCTTTTTATACCCCTGTCCTGAGAAAGATCAGGGTACCCAATGTGAGTTACGGCGAGGATTATGCCGTAGGCCTTGCTGTTTGCCGTGAATATCGTATCGGAAGGATATATGAGCCTCTTTACCTCTGCCGCAGATGGGAAGGGAACAGCGATGCTGCCCTTGACATTGCAAAACTCAACGCGCATAACTTTTACAAGGACAGGCTCAGAACCATCGAACTACTTGCAAGAAAGAAACTGAACAGAGTGGAATAAGCCTACAGCTGACAGCACATGTACTCGGACAGGATAGACAAATTGTTTTCGGAACAGCTGCAGAACTGGGAGCTGGCAGGGAATAATTACCGCGATCTTTCGAAGGTTAGAGTAAGAAAAATTGCCCTGGGAGGATTCGAGGTGCTGCTTCAGTTCAACCCTGCCCGTATCACATCATCCTCAGCCAAAGTGGACGAGAGCCATATAAAACAGCGTCCATGCTTTCTGTGCAGGGATAACAGGCCGAAGGAACAGAAGGAGATTCCTTTCGGGGATGATATGATAATTCTTGTAAATCCCTTTCCTATCTTCAGGCGCCATCTTACAATCCCTTCGCGATCCCACACCGTCCAGAGAATCATTGGCAGCTTCGGGACATTGCTCTCATTGTCACAGGCAATGCATTTATACACCGTGTTTTACAACGGTCCACAAGCAGGAGCTTCCGCACCCGACCATCTGCATTTCCAGGCCGGAAATATTGGATTCATGCCTGTGGAACCGGATTTTGAGAGCGGAAGGTTCACAAAGCTTGTTTCGTCGGAACCAGGTCTGGAAATATGGAAATGGGAGGGCTATCACAGGGGATTGATAAGCCTGACCGGAAACGATGAAGCGAAGCTTTCCAGTGCTTTCACGAAACTGTTTGAACGCCTTTCCCTCCTTCAGCCGGAAAGACCTGAACCTATGATCAATATCCTTTCGGCTTATTCCCGGGATAAGTGGACAGTCCATATCTTCCCCAGGAAAAAGCACAGGCCGGAACAGTTTTTTTCCTCCGGGGCTGATAAATTGCTGGTCAGCCCGGCAGCAGTCGACCTTGGAGGTGTTATAATAACGCCCCGGGAGGAGGACTTCGAAAAAATAAGCGCGGGGGATGTAGCTGATATTTTCAGTCAGGTTTGTTTTGATGATCTTGAAATTGATAAAGTTATAAAAGGAATAATATGACAGGAAAAGGACAGGTGCCTGAAATACAGGTAGGGATTTTTTCAGCGAAGGAGATAGGATTTACCCTTAATGGTGTTTTTATCGACAAGGCATCGGGAAGAAAGCTGTCGGGAAAATGGAATGCCACCGTGAAGGACCAGCGCATAGTGATCTCAGATGGTGTTCAGGAATTCACGGCGGACAGCCCGCTCGATATGATTCCTTCCGACCCGACAGTCTCGTCACTGGTTCTGCATGGAGTGACTATCGGTATCGACTTTCACTGGCAGAGAAAGGAGGATCAGGTCTTCAGGGGAAGCCTGCGTATCCTACTGAAAAATGACGAGCTGACCGCTATAAACATTGTTTCGGTCGAGGATTATCTGATCAGCGTGATATCCTCTGAAATGAAAGCAACATCATCGGAGGAGTTACTCAAGGCACACGCGGTCACTTCAAGAAGCTGGCTGCTGGCTCAGTTGGCAAAAACCGTCAGCCTCAGGACCGGGGGAAAGAAATACAATTCATTTACCAGGTCGGATGATGAGATAATCAAATGGTACGACCGGGAAGATCATGATGATTTCGATGTATGTGCCGACGATCATTGCCAGAGATACCAGGGAATTACCCGGGCTTCATCGCCCGTGGTTGTGAAAGCCGTGAATGAAACGTTCGGTGAGGTGCTGATGTATGACGGCGAGGTTTGTGACACACGGTATTACAAATGCTGCGGCGGTATTACGGAGCTTTTTGAAAACACATGGGAACCTGTGGTTCATCCTTATCTTCAGGGGATAACTGATAGTCCGGAAATTCCGGAAGGATTCGGCACCGACCTGACGATTGAGAAAAATGCCAGGGAGTGGATTCTGGGAAATCCCGTTGCATTTTGCAATACATCCGATAAAAAGGTACTCTCCCAGGTACTTAACGATTACGATCAGGAGACAAATGACTTTTTCAGGTGGAAGGTGGTGTATTCTCAGGATGAGCTGAGTAGCCTTGTCAGGGAACGCACAGGTATCGATTTTGGAACCATAGAGGCGCTGATACCTCTCCGGAGAGGTACTTCGGGCAGGATCAGCAGGCTCAGGATTGAAGGCAGCAAGCGATCACTTACAATAGGAAAGGAACTGGAGATAAGAAAATCACTGTCAAAATCACATCTTTACAGTTCATGCTTCGTGGTCGACAGGGAGGATGACGGGAATGAGATCAGCTTCGTACTCCGCGGGGCAGGCTGGGGCCACGGTGTGGGCCTTTGCCAGATTGGAGCTGCAATGATGGGAGAAAAGGGATACTCTTACCGCGATATACTGAGTCATTATTTCAGGGATGCGGCATTTGAAAAACTGTATTTCCCACCGTCGGATAAGATTAAAAACGAATAACAGCAACAAGAAACAGCCGGTTTTATGAGTCAAAGAAAACAACGCTCCCCGTGGGCATGGGTTCCCACCCTCTATTTTTTCCAGGGAATCCCCTACAGTATAGTGATGACCACTTCAGGTCTGATTTACAAGACAATGGGGATATCCATTGCCTCATTCGCGTTCTGGACAAGCGTGTTGTACCTGCCATGGGCCATTAAACCCCTTTGGAGTCCCTATATCGACGTGGTATCAACGAAACGCAACTGGGTTGTCTGGACACAGTTGCTGCTCGGCCTTGCCTTCATCGCGGCGGGAGCGGTTATGCCTCTGTCATTCTTTTACCCCCTGAGCCTTCTCGTGTTTGCTTTCATTGCAATATCATCGGCAAGCCACGATATCGCCGCCGACGGCTTTTACATGTACGCCCTCGACCAGCATCAGCAATCCTTTTTCGTGGGAATACGTTCAACCTTTTACAGGTTTGCAATGCTTACTGCACTCGGACTGGTACCGGTGCTTGCAGGTACGATTCAGAAGAACACCGGACTTGATCCGGTAACTTTCAGCGCCAGGTCGGTTCCTCACGAACAATATGTTCCCTTCGATCCGGCTGATATAAAAATCGAAGAGTCTCAGGAAAAGCCTGCCGTACTTATATTTCCTTCAGAACTCACAGTTCCTGTTTATCAGCAAGGCGTATCAGCCCTCGATTCAGCCGTGGTTTACATCGCTCTGTCGGCTCCGCCGGAGGAAGGTGAAACAGTAGTTGTGAACCTTTCCAGGGAAACAGGGAGCAAGGATATAGACCTTTCGCGAACTACAACCGGCCGCTTCGAATTTGACAGCAATAACTGGAACAAACCGGTAGCTGCTGCTCTGAAGGTAAATCATAACCTCACCGGCGAGACAACCACTCAGTTCCTTATTACTGCAGGAAATATTGCTTTCAGCTGGACGGCCTCACTTATCATCCTTGGACTTGTTCTTCTGGCTATTGCCATATACAACAAGATAATGATGCCGTATCCGGATGAGAAAAAGACAGACGAAAGGATGGGATGGAAAGTGTATAAGGATGTGTTTGTCTCATTCTTTTCCAAACCGGGCGTTGTACCCGCCATGGTCTTCTTCCTGTTTTACAGGCTCGGTGAATCGCAGCTGCTAAAGGTGGCAACTCCTTTCCTGGTCGATTCCCGCAGCGCCGGGGGAATAGGTCTTACCTCGGCACAGTACGGGATTATTTACGGTACGGTCGGAATGCTTAGCCTTACCGTCGGAGGTATCCTGGGTGGAATATTGGCGGCAAGGGTCGGACTCAAGAAAGTTATTTTTATAATGGCATTGTGGCTGAACCTTCCCAGCGTGGTATATATTTACCTGGCTCATTTCCAGCCAATGCCGGGAAGTCTTCCGGTATACCTTTCCGTTGCTTTCGAACAGTTCGGCTACGGTTACGGATTCACGGCCTATATGCTTTATATGCTTCACTACGTTGGGGAAAGTAAATACAAAACAGCTGAATATGCAATAGGAACATCACTCATGGCCCTGGGAATGATGCTCCCGGGAATGATCTCCGGAGCCATGAAGGAGTTACTTGGTTATGAAAATTTCTTTATTTATATCATAATTTGCTCGATACCGGGCTTGCTGGCAATTAAATTTCTTAAAATTGATCCGTCATTCGGGATAAAGAAACAGGAAGGCTAACAGGATTTTATTATTGGATGAATCCACGGGTTTTATTAAAAGAATTTATTTCCGGACGCCATGTAAGTATTTGAAAAATTAAATCATATTATGATGAAAACATCAGCCTTTTCAAAAGTAGAACAATCGTTCTTTGATGCCTCAGGAAGAGACGCTTATACCACTATGATCCCATACATAGTGGTTCCCAATGTTCCCGCTCTCGGTATGCTTGCCGCCCTGCGCTTCCTTGAATGGGTGGATGGCAATCCGGAAGGAGTGATCAGCCTGCCTACAGGCAAGACTCCTGAATACTTCATCAAATGGACAAGCAGGTTGCTTAACGGATGGGATGACAAGGAAAACCGTGCCCTTATGGAACGACACGGTCTGTCGCTTCAGAAAAAACCATCGCTGAGAGGACTGCGCTTCGTACAGACCGAGGATTTCTACCCGATCGATCCGGAGCAGCACAACAGCTATTATCATTATGTAACAAACTTTTACATCAGGGGATTTGATCTGGATCCCACACGAGCGCTTCTGATAAATGCCAATGAGATACAACTTGCCCAGGGAAAGCATTACTCTGAAGTATTCCCCGATAACATAATTGATCTCTCCCTTAGAAACAGGGAAGCCGGATCGAATCTTGAAAAACTGCAGCAGGAATCCCTTTTCAGGATCGACAACTGGTGCATGTCTTACGAGAACCGTATCAGGGAAATGGGAGGGATAGGCTTTTATCTCGGAGGAATGGGTCCCGACGGGTCTATGGCTTCAAACACGAGGGGAAGTGACCATAATTCCACTACCAGGCTCACAGCCACCAACTTCGAAAATCAGGCCGCATCGGCAAGCGATCTGGGCGGCATAGAGGTGTCGCGCAACAGGCTGGTTATTACTGTCGGACTGGGAACGATCACATTCAATCCCGATGGGCTGACGCTTATCTTTGCCGCAGGAGAGTCAAAGGCTCAGGTTGTGAAGAACGCCCTTGAAAACCCGATCGATAACCTGTACCCGGCAACTGTGCTGCAACGACAGCGAAATGCACGCTTCTACATAACCGAAGGCGCAGCAGTGAAGCTGAACGACATCGTTGAGAAATACTACCGGGAAGGCCCGTGGACTTTTGAAAAAACAGAAAGGGCAATCTTTGACCTGTGCAGGAATATTAACAAATACGCTCACAGGCTCGAACTCAAAGATCTTCAGGAGGACACCTACTGCAGTATGATCCCGGATCTCAGCATGGACCGGGTTCAGGATGTAATAGATTCCACAAAGAGAAAGATAGAAAAGGGACTGCTCAAGGAAAAGGATCAGGTCTTTCTCCATACCGGTCCTCATCACGATGATATAATGCTTGGAATTTTTCCATGCATCACTCCCCAGTTAAGGGAAGCCTCAAACAAATTCCATTTCACCATCTGCACTTCGGGCTTCACGGCCGTGACCAATGAGATGCTGATGAACTACATGGTGGAAACTCTCGCCCATGTTGAACAGGATAAGATAAACATGATAGAATATCCCGATTTCTTTGAAAAGGGATATATGTACAAATTCGATAAGGATGTAAGCCATTACCTCAATAAGATAGCTGCCAACGACGAAGCCGGCAAGCTCAGGGGACTGTGCCACAGGATAGTGAGGGTAATGGTTGGTATATACAAGCTTAATTCGAGGCAGGAACTGGAAGAGCAGTTAAGGAAAAACATAGAATTGCTGAAATCGAGTTACGGAGGTCAGAAAAATCCGCCTGATATTCAGAAATTAAAGGGAATGCTCAGGGAGTTTGAAGAAGAACTTGTGTGGGCTCATTATGGCGTCAGGGTAAGGGATATTCAGCATCTCAGGCTTGGCTTTTACACCGGCGACATATTCACCCCGCAGCCTTCGGCAAAGCGCGATGTTGAGCCTATACTCGAAATGTTCAGGGAGGTCAGGCCGACTGTGGTGAGCATGGCCTACGACCCGGAAGGCTCCGGGCCCGACACTCATTACAAGGTTCTGAAAGCCATTGCCCAGGCCCTTAGGGTGTGGAAAGAGGAGGAAGACCTTTCGAAGCTGAGAATAATAGGCTACAGGAACGTCTGGTTCAAGTTTGCTCCTTCAGAGGCAAACGTGTTCACACCTGTGTCGCTCAATTCTATGGCCGTTCTTCAGAAATCATTCAAAGACTGCTATATAAGCCAGGTGAATGCTTCCTTCCCGAGTTATGAACTCGACGGGCCCTTCAGCGACCTGTCGCAGCAGATATGGGTGGAACAGTTCAAATGGGTGCAGCTAATCCTTGGAAAGGACTTTTTCTATGAAAACGACCGTCCAAAGATCCGTGCAACGCACGGGATGATCTTCCACAAGGAGATGACGCTCGATGAATTCCTGATGCACGCCAGCGAACTGGAGAAGAGCGTGGAAGGAGATGTGAAGTAGGACTTAACAAGGAAGCCGGCTCAATACAGGAAGTACTTCCGTGCCTTGGCCCTGAAGTCATTTGCTGGTCCGTTCCAGAGACCAAGAATGGATTCCACTCTGTATGCGCGGGTGAATTCCTTTCTGATCCTGTCGCTGCCACACACCTTGTCGAACATATCAAGCCTCGACGGTTCACACATCCCGAAAAGGTCATTGTCAGGCCATAGCTTATGGATTTCCTGCAGGATGTAAAACTGGATCAGCGAAAGCTGGGCAATTTTCTCATCAGTGATGTGGATCTGCACCCCGTGAACCATCTTTCCCCGCGATACGCTGTAGTAAGGCTTGTAATGAACGGGCCTGAACCTGATCCCCGGCAAACCGAGCTCATTCAGGTTATTCGCCAGGGAGTCGGCATCTATCCATTCGGTGGCGAATGTCTGGAAAGGAGTTGTGTAACCCACCCCGATGCTTGCCACATATAACTCCCCCATAATCCCTGTGGCAGGGTACAGAAGGCAGGTTAATGAATTGGGAATATGCGGCGACGACGGCACCCAGGGAAGACCTGTCTCACTGAAGCTCATCTCTCTTTTCCATCCTTTCATCCTGATTACTTTCAGATCGCACTTCAGCCCGTTCGCGAGCAACCCTTCGCCATTAAGCAGCATTGCAAGTTCGCCTGTTGTGAGACCGTGAACATAAGGTATGGGATACTGGCTGACGAATGACACAAAACCCGGTTCAACAAGCGGCCCTTCAATCCGTACACCTCCCAGCGGATTTGGCCGGTCGAGCACGATAAAGGGGATATTGTTCTCTGCTGCCGCTTCCATGGCAAGCCCCATGGTGCTAATAAAGGTGTAGGACCTTGATCCTATATCCTGGATATCATATACAAGCACATCTATGCCCTCGAGCATCTCCTTTGTGGGCTTCCTGGTCGATCCGTACAGACTGTATACCCTGAGACCTGTTGACGGATCATCAGCAGAGCCGATAATCTCTCCCGCGCTGTATTCGCCCCTAACCCCGTGCTCGGGTCCGTAAAGCGCCGCCAGTCTTACGCCGGGAGCCCTGAACAGTATGTCAACTCCGGAACGAAGCTCATGATCGACGCCGGTAGGATTGGTTATCAGACCTGCTCTTTTCCCTTTGAGCTCTGCAAATCCGTTTTCCCTGAGTACTTCAAGGCCTGTCATGACTCTCGCGTCCTGAGCCCGGCACATGGGAATCAGAATGATGGCTGCAAACAGGAGAGCTGCAGTCGTCAGGATAATCTTTTTCATGTCTTGTATTCGTTTAATAAGCAGGTATTTTACCTGAAATTGTTCAAATATGCGTAAATATATTCACAGATTCCCGCTCTTATTTTTATTTTTATGCCTTTTTACGGATTATGAAGAAAAAGACTTCAGGAAGGATAGTTTCTCTCGATATCTTCAGAGGTATCACCGTTGCATTTATGATCATTGTCAACACCCCGGGAAGCTGGCAGCATGTCTATGCCCCCCTGCGGCATTCGGAATGGCATGGCTGTACGCCCACCGATCTTGTCTTTCCTTTCTTCCTGTTCATCGTTGGCGTTGCAATGTGGTTTTCTTTCAGGAAATACGGACATGAACTGAACATGGGCTCAATGGTGAGGATAATCCGCCGAACTGTTACAATATTCGCTCTTGGTCTGTTTCTCAATATCTTTCCCGTATTCGACCGCGACTATTCAACGCTGAGGATAATGGGTGTGCTGCAAAGGATAGCCCTTGCATACGGTCTGGGAGCAATCATATGCATGTCGGTTAACCGGGAATATCTATGGGTAGTGACTGCATTTTTTCTTTTTCTGTACTGGGCCCTTCTTGCATTTTTCGGAGGCGCTGACCCCTACAGTCTTGAAGGAAACCTGGTACTGAAGATCGACAGGATGGTTCTTGGTGAAGCCCATCTCTCCACAGCCTTCGGAATTCCATTCGACCCCCTTGGATTACTGAGCACGATACCCGCGCTCGGTACGGTGATAATCGGCTTTTACACAGGGTCAGTTCTGGGAAAGGGACCGGCTGCTGCAAAAACGGTACTTAAAATCATGCTTGTCGGGGCTGCCATGACCGGGATGGGACTCCTGTGGGACAAACTGTTTCCAATCAATAAACCGCTGTGGACCAGCTCATATGTGCTATATTCGGGCGGAATAGCCATGATGGTTCTTTCGCTGTTGTACTGGCTTGCCGATGTTGCTAAAATCAGGAAGTGGGGAACCTTCTTCCTGGTCTTCGGTACAAATGCGCTGTTTTCATATTTTTTGTCCGGGATATGGGCAAAAACAATGCAATATATTAAGATAGGAGAGGGAGATAGGGAAATCAGCATGTATGCCTGGTTTTATGAAAAGATTTGCGTGCCTGTGGCAGGAAATCTGAACGGAAGCCTTATGTTTGCCATAATTCAGATGCTTCTGATCTGGCTTGTTGCTTATATTTTGTACAGAAAGAAAGTAATGATTAGACTGTGATTACAATTTGCAATTAACAATTAACAATTAACAATTAACAATTAACAATTAACAATTAGCAATTAGCAATTAACTAGTTATGGAAGATGCTGAGATAATAAAAATACTATCAGAAGGTTACAATGAGTCATTTGGAGATGCCGCTGCCGAAGTAACTCCTTTGCCGCGATCGGGTTCCGACAGGAGATACTTCAGGTTTTCTGGCGCTTCCGGGAGTATAATAGGTGCACATAACGCGAATCACGAGGAAAATGAGGCTTTCATCGGATTTACCCATCATTTTCGCGGTAAGTCGCTGCCGGTGCCCGAGATATATGCTTACTTCCCGGAACGCTTTATCTATTTTCTCCAGGATCTGGGCGATGACAATCTCTACACCTGGCTTCACAAACGACCCGCCATTGCTCCATTCGATCAGGACACAATAATACTGTACAGGAAAATTCTGGATAAGCTGATACTGTTTCAGACGCAGGGGATCAAGGGTCTCAACCTCGATCTCTGCTATCCACACCGGAGCTTCGACCGCCAGTCGATGATGTGGGATATGAATTATTTCAAGTATATGCTTCTCAAGCTTCTGGCTGCACCTTTCAATGAGAAGCGCCTGGAGCGCGACTTCAACGCGCTTGCCGATTACCTGCTCGAAACCGGGCAGGATTATTTCCTTTACCGCGATTTTCAGACAGCCAACGTGATGGTGGTCGACGAAGAACCCTGGTTCATCGATTACCAGGGAGGAAGAAAGGGAGCTCCCCAGTACGATGTCGCATCCATGCTGTACGACGCCAAAATCCCGATGGCAGAAGCGGACAGGGAATCTCTTCTTGATTATTATATTGAAAACTTCTGCGCTGTTTCAGGAGAAAATAAGGATGAGTTCAGGGGATATTACACCGGATTCAGCATGATAAGAGTGATGCAGGCCCTCGGAGCATTCGGATTCAGGGGATTGTATGAACAAAAGCCTACTTTTACCGACAGTATCGTACCCGGAGCTAAACTGCTTAATCAGATAGCCATAATGGCATCGGAACATATCGATCTTCCCGAACTTTACTCCGCGGCCCGGGCCATCCCGGAAACTCCTATCTTCAGGAAGCTGGAGAAAAATACGAATATCTGAAGCAACTACCTTATGAAAGCAATGATTATGTCGGCCGGGAAAGGAACCAGGCTGGGTGAGATTACACGATCGATGCCCAAGGTGCTGGTGGATATAAACGGAAAGAGCCTTCTTCAGCATGCCGTGGAATATTGCTGCAGCTACGGCTTCGACGACATTATTGTAAATGTCCATTACCTGGCCGACATGGTGGAGGAAGAAATAAAACGTATTAATGCAAAGGGATTCAGGATATCAGTTTCGGATGAAAGGGAACTTCTTCTGGAAAACGGAGGCGGGCTTTACAAGGCCAGACATTTCTTTGATAAAAACCCCTTTCTTGTCTATAACGCTGATATAGTGACCGACCTCGATCTTTCATTGCTTCTGGACCTGCATCTCGAAAAGAAGGCGCTCGCCACACTGGCGGTCCGTGAACGCCCGGGCAGCAGATTTCTGCTGACCGACAAGGATGGTGTTCTGAGGGGATGGAGAAATGTTTCAACAGGTGAGGAGATACTTAAGGCCGACTCGAACGAGGGACTGAAGTCCATAGGCTTCTCATCCGTTCAGATAATCGACCCTGAGATATTCAGCTATATGAGGGAAGGTATCTACACGGTAGTGGATCTGTATCTGGAACTGGCCGTTACCGGGAGGATACTGACCCGCCGCTTTGACGAGGGTTACTGGTTCAATGTCGGAACTCCTGAAAACCTTGAGAACGTGAGAGAATTTCTCAAATCCTCCAGAACGACCTGGTGAACAGTATAAAGAAAGTGTAGATCTCAAGTCGCCCGATTATCATAAGAAGACAGCAGATATACTTGCCAATGGCTGACAGGTGAAAGAAGTTGTGAACAGGGCCAATGGTTCCAAGGCCCGGCCCGACATTTCCCAGGGATGATGCCGAAGCGCTGATAGCCGTCAGTGGATCAAGACCGGTGATGGCAAGCACTATTGATCCGGCAAGAAAAAGAATGATATAAATGATCAGGAAAGTGATGCCAGACAAGTTCTGTTGGTTGCTTATCGCTTGATTGTTAATCCTGATCTGGGTAATCATGCCGGGATGTACAAGCCGTAACAGGGCACCGCGGATGTTCTTGAAGACAAGAAGATGTCTTGCCATTTTGATACCCCCTGTTGATGAACCGGTGCAGGCGCCGGAAAACAGCAACAGGAACACTACAATAGTGGCGGCTGCCGGCCATTTAAGATAGTCGGCAGATGCAAATCCCGTTGTGGTAATTATTGAAATTACCTGGAAAAAACCTTCCCTGAAGGCTGTTTCAAGCGGCTTGGTAGTGTTTGCCAGAAGTATGCACGATACAAGAACTCCGAAAAACAATGTGACTGAAAGATAGTACCATAGCTCGTCGTTGTACCTGACTTTCCGGAAGTTGAAGTTGAATATGTAATAATAGATGACAAAGCTTACCCCCGAAAGGAACATGAATATCGCGATGATATACTGTGACCAGGCTGAGTAATCCATTAAACTGGTGTTTTTGGGCGAAAACCCGCCTGTGGCTACGGTGCTGAACGTGTGACAGATGCTGTCGAAAAGATTCATATCGCCTGCAACAAGCAAAAGCACCTGGGTGACAGTCAGACCAAGATAAACATACAGAAGGCGTATCGCGACCGATTTGGTTTTGGGATGGATCTTCTCCTTCAGCGACGACTCCAGGGGCAGCAGCTGATTGGCCGTCATCCCCAGCGAAGGCATGATTATTATAACAAACATGATGATGCCCAGTCCTCCGATCCAGTGGGTGAGGCTTCGCCAGAAGAGAATCGAATAGGGAAGGGATTCGATATCGGAAAGGATAGTTGCTCCTGTAGTTGTAAAACCGGATACTGTTTCAAAAAACGCATTTGTGAAGGATGGTATAGCTCCGCTTAAAAGATATGGAAGCGACCCGGCAGCAGATAATACCAGCCAGGCTAGCGAGACCGCAAGCGATCCTTCCCTTATATTGGCCCTTTCACGGGAAGCTTTTCTTGAAATCAGATATAGTATAACTGATATTGCCAGTGTTATCAGCGACGACAGTACAAAGGGAGCCGGCGATTCTCTATAAATAAGGGCAAGCGGTATGCAGAGTAGAAATGATACAGCCGTGAACAGAAGAATAGCGCTCAGGATATAAATCACCACCAGTGGATTGATCAGCTTCATTCTTGCCCGCGATATGTGAGGGATCAAATATAATCAGTTTTTGCCATAAGCACTGATGACAGACTTTATGTCGCTGTCAGACTGTATAAAAATCACTATATTTGGCATCCACACTAACGATTTTTATGACATGGGAAAAGTATTGGTTATCGGAGCCGGCGGAGTGGGATCAGTGGTCATCAGCAAGATGGCATCACTGCCCGAAGTATTCACCGAAGTGCTGCTTGCAAGCCGGACTAAATCAAAATGTGATGCAATAGCCGCGAGAACCGGCTCGGACCGGATTAAAACAGCTGCCGTGGATGCCGACAATGTACCAGAACTCAGAAAACTCATCAGAAGCTTTAAACCTGAAATAGTGGTCAATGTCGCACTTCCGTACCAGGACCTTCATATAATGGATGCCTGCCTTGCCGAAGGTGTTGCATACCTCGATACCGCGAATTACGAACCGCCCGAGGAGGCGAAATTTGAGTACAGCTGGCAGTGGGCATACCATGATGACTACAAAGATGCCGGACTGACGGCAATCCTGGGCTGCGGATTTGACCCGGGAGTAACCTCGGTCTTCACGGCATACGCCGCGAAACACCATTTCGACGAGATCCATTATCTCGACATCGTCGACTGTAACGCGGGAGACCATGGTAAACCTTTTGCAACCAATTTCAATCCTGAAATTAATATCAGGGAGGTTACCCAAAAGGGTAAATACTACGAAAACGGAAAATGGATCTATACTGAACCCCATGAAATCCATAAAACCCTTAATTATCCGGAGATAGGGCCAAAGGAATCCTACCTGATTTACCATGAGGAACTGGAATCACTTGTCAAAAATTTTCCTACAATAAAAAGGGCAAGGTTCTGGATGACTTTCGGACAGGAATACCTTACACATCTAAGGGTGATACAGAATATCGGCATGGCCGGTATCAAGCCGATAATGTTTCAGGGCTGCGAAATTGTTCCGATTCAGTTCCTTAAAGCCGTTCTGCCCGATCCCGGCGAACTTGGAGAGAACTACAAGGGACAGACCTCGATAGGCTGCCGGATAAGAGGTATAAAGGACGGCCGGGAAAAGACCTATTACATCTATAATAACTGCAGCCATGAAGAGGCCTATAGAGAGACAGGTGCTCAGGCAGTTAGCTATACCACCGGCGTGCCGGCAACAATCGGTACGATGATGTACCTGAAAGGGATATGGAAAAAACCCGGGGTATTCAATGTGGAGCAATTTGACCCCGATCCTTTCATGGAACAGCTGAACCTTCTCGGACTGCCATGGGTGGAATTGCATGACGTCGACCTGGAACTCTAAGAATGACTTTAAGGCATTACGGCATCATGGCATTGAAGCATTGAGGTATTAAGAGGTATCAGACCTTTACGTTTTAACAGCTTAAAACTTTTATACTTTGAGCATCGACTACTCACAAATTCCCTCTCCGTGCTACATTATCGACGAAGAGAGGTTCAGGAATAACCTGAAACTGATCCGTAAGGTTGCGGATGAGTCAGGAGCTGAAATCATACTGGCATTCAAGGGATTCGCTATGTGGGGCGTGTTTCCCGTTTTCAGGGAGTATTTCAGCGGAGCATCGGCCAGCTCCCCCCACGAAGCCCGGCTGAGCTTCGAGGAGCTTGGCTCAAGAGCCCATACTTATTCGCCCGTTTACAAGCAGGAGACCTTCCCTGAGATAATGAGATACAGCTCACATATTACATTCAATTCACTGGCTCAGTACTATAAGTTCTACAACAGGGATGAATATGAGAAATTGGGAATTTCAACCGGTCTGAGAATTAATCCCGGATTCTCGGAGATCGGCCATGACATCTATAATCCCTGTTCTCCCGGTTCGAGACTTGGCATCACGGCAGACGACCTGAAAAAGTCGGGACTGCCTGAAGGTGTTGAAGGCCTGCATTTTCACGTGCTGTTCGAGTCAGATTCATTTGCCCTGGAAAAGGTTCTGAAAGTTGTTGATGAGAAATTTTCCGTGTATTATCCGCGCCTGAAATGGATCAATATGGGCGGAGGCCACCTGATGACAGGAGAAGGATATGACACAGCGCATCTGACCGGGATGCTGAAGGAATTCAGAAAGAGGTCGGGGCTGCACGTGATCCTTGAACCGGGAAGTGCCTTTGCCTGGCAGACCGGAGAACTGGTCTCAACCGTGGAGGATATCGTGGAAAATAACGGGATCCGTACCGCCATCCTCGATACTTCATTCACTGCTCATATGCCCGACTGCCTCGAAATGCCCTATAAACCGAAAATTCTGGGTGCCGGCGACCCGGTAAAGGGAAAACCAACATACAGACTGGGTGGAAACTCATGTCTTTCAGGCGATTTCATGGGCGACTGGTCATTCGGCAATGAACTTAAACCGGGCGACAGAATAGTGTTTCTGGATATGATCCATTACACGATGGTCAAGACCACTACCTTCAACGGTGTGCAGCACCCTTCGATAGGCATCTGGACCAGGGATAACAAATTCAAACTGCTCAGGGAGTTTGGATATGAGGATTACAGGAACCGACTTTCCTGATTATTCCTGATTATTCCGTTTTTTAAGGCTTTTTTTATGTTATAACAATGTTATAACGTGGTTTCAGGCGTTGATGACGCCTGATCCGATCAGTTCATCCCCGTCATACCATGCCGCAAACTGACCCGGAGTGATGCCCCTCTGCATCTTATGGAATATAATGTACATGCCTTTCTCTCTTCTGTACAGCCTGGCTTTCTGAAGAGGCTGGCGGTATCTTATCCTGACATCGTACTCACGCGATTCGCCGATATTCATCGCAAGGTCCCTCCTTATCCAGTGAATTTCATCATCCCTTACTAAAAGCCCTTTTCTGTAAAGCCCGGGATGTGACTGGCCTTCGCCGGCAAAAAGCAGGTTTTCGCCAATGTCGCTTCCAAGTACAAAAAGGGGTTCCCTATAGCCTCCTATGTTTATCCCTTTTCTCTGGCCAACCGTAAAGAAGTGAGCTCCGTCGTGTTCTCCTATTATCTTTCCTGATTCCGGCCCAAAGCGGTATGGTTCGGATGCCGCGGTGAGGTAATCATCGCCGGTACCTTCGCCGGGAAAACCGGGTTCCCATTCCGGGCGTCTGAAGTCGGCCGGTATCTCAATGACCTTTCCCTTTCTGGCTTTCAGTTTTTGCTGGAGGAATGTTGGAAGGTGAACCTTGCCCACGAAACAGATTCCCTGTGAATCCTTCCTGCTGGCTGTGGGCAGGGCGAGATCGGCAGCAATGGCCCTGACCTGTGCTTTTGTAAGATGTCCGGCCGGGAAAAGTGCATAGCCCAGCTGTTCCTGGCTAAGCTGGCACAGAAAATAACTCTGGTCCTTGTTGCCGTCCGCACCTCTCAGCAGCCTGTACACAATGCCATCCGGAGTTTCCATGACTTCCCGCCGGCAGTAATGTCCGGTGGCCACGTGATCGGCCCCGAGCTTCCTTGCCTCGACGGCAAAGGAATCGAACTTTATTTCCCTGTTGCACAATATGTCAGGGTTGGGAGTCCGGCCTTTTTGATATTCCGCGAACATATAATCGACAACCCTCTGCCTGTATGCATCGCTCAGATCGACGAAATGCCATGGTATGCCCAGCTTTTTTGCAACCATCTCCGCGAACATTGCATCATCTTCCCAGTGGCAGTCGCTTTGAAGCAGGCCAGTGGTGTCGTGCCAGTTTCTCATGAAAAGAGCTTCCACATCATAGCCTTTCTCCAGCAGCAGCCAGGCCGCAACGCTCGAGTCAACACCCCCTGACATTCCTATTACCACCTTCTTTTTCACATCGCAAATTTAATTAAATTGGCTAACTTTATCGGGTTATGAGTGTGGGAACATTGACAATATACAGCGCATCAGCAGGTTCGGGCAAAACCCATCAGCTTACGGGTATATATCTCGAAAAGTTGTTCAGATCGAGATTCAGCTACAGGAGAATCCTTGCAGTTACTTTCACTCACAAAGCAACTGCCGAAATGAAGGACCGTATTCTCAATGAACTCGACAAGCTTGCAGGCGGCCTTCCCTCTTCCTACCTCACTGATATTTCAGCTTCGACAGGGAAAAGCGAAGCGATAATAAGAAAAGAGGCAGGAGAGATACTTTCATCCATACTTCATGATTATTCAAGATTCTCCGTCAGCACAATAGATAGTTTCTACCAGAAGATAGTCAGGGCTTTTGCCCGGGATATCGGCCTTCATTCGGGCTTCGACATCGTGACGGACCATAATATCATACTCTCGAAAGCGGTCGATAACATGATCTCTTCGGCTGCAAAGGACGAGGCCCTTAAGGACTGGCTTCTGATGTTTGCACGGGCTAACATCGAGGAGGGCAAATCATGGGACCTCAGGAGGAGTATCACGGCTCTGGCGGGAGAATTGTTCAATGAAAAGTTCAGACTTCTTCCTGCCGGCGAGAAGGAAAAGCTACGTGACAAGGACTTCCTTGTTTCATATATTGATGAGATGAAAGCCCTGATGTCGGACTTCACGGCATACATAAAACAGGCAGCCCTTAAAGCAAACGCTTTCTTCGACACTTACGGACTTACCGACGATATGTTCTTTCAGAAGGGAAAAGGTGTTCCCTCATTCATCCGGACTGCAGCTGCAGGAGAGTTTAAAATTCCCAATTCCTATGTCCGTTCAGCGGTGGCCGATCCTCCCCGATGGTCTTCCGGGAAACCCGCGCCTGCACTGGAACAGGCTCTTGAAGCCGGACTGGCCGATATTGTAAGGGATATGGTTGCTTACTATGACAGGAATACGGCTGCTTACAAAACTGCAAAGGCTATCCTGTCATATATCTATATCCTTGGCATATTGTCGGATATACTGGTCCAGGTGCGTCACATCACAAGGGATGAAAATCTTTTTCTTCTTTCTGATGCCGGAGAGCTGATCTGCCTGATTACCGATAAAGACCAGGCTCCCTTTATATATGAGAAGGTTGGAAATGCCTTTGAAAACTTCATGATTGATGAGTTTCAGGATACTTCGGTAATACAGTGGAAGAATTTCAGGCAGCTTATCGAAAACAGTATGGCTCAGGGCTTTGATAACCTTGTGGTCGGAGACATCAAGCAGTCTATCTACCGCTGGCGCAACAGCGACTGGCACACCCTGCGCGATCTGAAACGAAGCGTTGACGGCAGTAGGTTCATATCAAAGCCTCTGGAAACTAACTACAGGAGTTGTTCAAACATTATAAGGTTTAATAATTCACTGTTTTCAATAATTCCGGGGCAGCTGGAACCGGAACTGTCGGAGGCCGGTCAGCTTTTAGAATTCGATGAGCTCTTCTCGGAAGTCGTTCAGAATGACCCGGGAAGGAAACCCGATGGCTATGTAAGGCTTGAATTTATTGAAAACACTGAAGAATCAAAATGGCAGGAAGAGGTACTGAACAGACTTCCGGAATTGATAGAATCGATACAGGACAAGGGCTATAGCGCTTCCGATATAGGCATTCTGGTGAGGGATAACCGCGAGGGTGCAGTGGTTCTGAAGAAGATTCTTGACTATACTAACTCCTGTCCCGAGGAAAAGAAATCCAGATACAACTATAATATCGTTTCGGGCGAATCGCTTCTGCTCTCAAACTCCCCGGCTGTAAACTTCATAATTGCCGTTCTGATGGTGCTCGACAATCCGAAGGACATGATAGCCAGGGCTTTGATGCTAAGGAATTTCCTTCTTGCCACGGGAAGCGCGGATGCAGAAAAGGTAGCTCTTCCCGCGGAAGAACTTATAGTGTTTTCTCAAATCTACTTTCCGGAGGGATACATTGAGTTGCTTGACAGTCTTAGAAACCAGCCTTTATGGAATATAACCGAAAAAGTGACAGGATTTTTCGGACTTGGCAATTTCTCCTTCAATGTTCCATATCTGAACGCTTTTCAGGATATTGTGCTTGGGCAGGCTTCGGCAAGGAATCCCGGAATAGCCTCATTCCTTGAATGGTGGAATACCGAAGGTGTGAAAAAGTCGATCGCGGTTCCAGACAGTCAGGATTCAATTCGGGTACTGACAATTCACAAGTCAAAGGGTCTTGAGTTTGAAATTGTGATTCTTCCTTTCCTCTCCTGGAACCTCGATCATAAGCCCTTTCTTTCAAATATCCTCTGGGCCGTGCCTGATTCGCCGCCTTTCAACAAGCTGGGAATAGTGCCGCTGAGATACAGCAGTGAACTGGCTGACACGATTTTTGCAGACCAGTACTTCGATGAACGGCTTTCCGCTTACCTTGATAATATAAACCTCCTTTACGTGGCTTTCACAAGGGCTGTGAGCGCCATATTCGGCTTTGCTCCTGCTAAACCGGGAGCCGATAGCAGGATAGCATCGGTAATCAGTAAGGCAATTAGCTTCACCGGAGATCATCCCGACGGATCACCGGCTTTTCTGCATACCTTCTTCGACCAGGATTCAGGTATTCTTGAATTTGGGAATCTTCCAGATGTTCATAGAGAAACTGCTCCCGGAATGGGATTGTTTGTTGGTGAGTATCCGGTGAATGACTTAAACGCTTCGCTTAAGCTGAAATTTAACTGGGAGGATTACCTCGATGCCGGAAAGTCGGATGCAAGGGGAAAGATTACTTACGGCCGGATGATGCATGATCTGTTCAGCAGGATACTAAGCGCTGATGACGTTCCGGAAGCTGTCAGAAAGATGGTCAGGGCTGGTGAGATCACAAAACAGGAAGAAGATTCAATGATCCGGAATATTCATTCTCTCATTGGTCAGCCTCATGTAAATGTATGGTTCGCGGAAGGAAACGTGGTGCTGAATGAAGCAACTCTTCTTATGCCTGATTCCGGAACCCGGAGACCCGACCGTGTAATCATAAGAGATGGAAAGACTTACATTGTCGATTTCAAGTTCGGTGAGGAGAGCGACAGTCACCTCAGACAGGTCAGGGAATACAGGAAGATACTGACTGAAATGGCTTATGATGTTGCCGGTGCCTATATATGGTATGTGGATGCAAACAGAATTGTCACTGTCTGAATGGAAGAAAATATCAACATAGCGCCCAAATATCCATGGGTATCCCCCAGAAGGTACAACGCCTTCAGCGACAGCTTCAAATCAGTCCATGGTTACAGGATGCAGAAGGTGTCGATAGATGCAGGCTTCAGCTGTCCGAACCGTGACGGCACCAAAGGGACCGGCGGCTGTACCTACTGCAATAACAGGGCTTTCAATCCTTCATACTGCAATCCCGAAAAACCGGTCATTCAACAGATAAATGAAGGAATTGAATTCCATAAAAGACGCTACAGGAGAGCCGAGGCATATCTGGCTTATTTCCAGGCATATTCAAATACATACGCCAGTCCTGTAATACTGAGGGATTTATATACTGAAGCCCTGAAACACAAGGATATCAGGGGACTTGTGATTAGCACGCGGCCCGACTGCGTGAATGATGAAATACTCGATCTTCTTAAAGAATTGTCGGAACATTGCATAGTTCTTCTTGAATTCGGCATAGAATCATGCTATGACGCCACTCTTGCAAGGATAAACAGGGGACATTCATTTTCCGATGCGGTGAATGCGCTTGAGGCTTCACATTCGAGGGGACTTGATACCGGGGCCCACTTTATCTTTGGATTGCCGGGCGAAACAAGGGAGGAAATGCTTAAGGAAGCCGGCATGATTTCAGCCCTCCCCCTGAACCGGGTGAAGTTTCACCAGCTTCAGATTTTCAGGGGCACGACAATGGAAAAGGAATATAATGAGAATCCCGGTGATTTTGAGATATTTACTCTGGATGATTATATTGACTTCATAATAAGCTTTATTGAACGACTCAGTCCGGCAATTCAGATTGAACGTTTTACGGGAGAGGCTCCTCCGCGCTTCCTGGCTAAGGAATCGTGGGGAAGAGAACGAACGGACGCAATAGTGAGGCGAATTGAAAAACGACTTGAGGAACTGGATACCTGGCAGGGAAGGATGTATTATTTATGATGTATTATTTATGATGTATTATTTATGATGTACTGCAAGACCGCAAGACCATGATCTATTTTCTTGAACGTATAGCAAGGCATCTTTTTGAAAGCACCGGTGGCGATATCGGCAGGCATTGCCTTGTCTTTCCCAGCCGCAGAGCCGGTCTTTATTTCCTTAAATACTATTCGGCTTTGCTGGAGAAACCTGTCTGGGCTCCCGTGACCATGACATCCAATGAATTCTTCGCTTCCTTTTCGGACCTGGTGATTGCCGATACCGAAGTCCTGCTGTTCGAACTGTACAGGATCTATCTCAGTCTCAATAAAAAAGGAGAAAGTTTTGACGAATTTTACTTCTGGGGCGACATGCTGTTAAATGATTTCGATGATGTTGACAAGTACATGGCCGATGCCCGGGCAGTGTTCCGCAACGTGGAAGATTTCCGGAATATAGATGAGAAATTCGGAGATCTCGATCCTGATCAGGCCAGGATAATAAAACAGTTCTGGTACAATTTCGAGCCTGAAAAACAATCGCCTCAGAAAGAGGGCTTTAAAACTGTATGGTCTATCCTCGGGGAGCTCTACTCCGAATTCAGAAATACCCTCCGTTCCTCAGGACTCGCTTACGAGGGTATGATAATGAGGGATGTTGCCGAAAGTGCCGCCTCCGGTCTTATACAGGACCTGAAATGGGAGAAGATTCATTTCATAGGGTTCAATGCACTGAACAAGTGCGAACTCACGCTTATGAAAATACTTCAGGACCAGGGGAAAGCATGTTTTTACTGGGATTATGACAATTCTTACATCGGGGATGGAAACATCAACTCTGCCGGGCTTTTCATGAACAAGAACCTTAAGATATTCGGGAATGATATGCCTGCAGACTGGCAGTACGACACATTGCTTTCAACAGCCGGCACTGATGTGACCAGAAGGCTTATAGCGACTGCCTCCGATATTGTTCAGGTGAAGCTGATACCGGAACTCCTGGCTTCTTTGCCCGTGCCGGCACCTGAAGAAGCCCACCACACGGCAGTCATACTGGTTGACGAAAACCTGATTGTCCCACTACTGACCAGCCTGCCCGGCGATATCGGCGACATCAACATTACAATGGGTTATCCGCTCAAAATGACAGGTGTGTACAGCCTTGTGAAGCATATCTTCGATCTTCAGCGGAATGCTTCGGTTGAAGAAAACGCGATACTCTTCAGCCGCCGGGATGTTATCGACATACTCAGGCATCCCCTGGTGGCGGATGCTTCGGCTGATAAGGAAAGGAGTTTAACGGAGAAGATTGTATCCGGAAACCTTTTCCGGATAAATGCAGGCTTCCTGTGTGTCACACCTCTGATGGAAGCTTTCTTTAAAAAACCGGATACACCGGAAGAGTTCTCTGATTATCTGACAAATATACTCGGGCTTGTGGCATCGGGAGGACCGACGGACGATCAGGATGACACTGACAGAATTATGCAGAGGAAATTGAGGAACGAATTCCTCCATACCCTGCTGAAGATAATCAGACGCCTTGAACCTGTTGCCTGTTCCGGGGATGTGGTGTTCAGTACTGACACCTATATTAGGATTCTCGACAAGATACTGAGGAGCCAGTCAGTGCCCTTTAGCGGCGAGCCTTTGTCGGGGATACAGATTATGGGTTTCCTTGAGACCAGGGTTCTCGATTTCAAAAACATAATAATGCTTTCTGTTAACGAGGGGAATCTGCCCTCGATCGGTACAGGATCGTCATTCATTCCGTACAGCATAAGGGAAGCATTCGGACTCCCCGTGATCAATCATCAGGAGTCGCTCTATGCGTATCACTTTTTCAGACTCCTTCACCGGGCCGAAAATGTCACTTTCGTTTACAACTCCGATTCCTCAGGTATGCGGACGGGTGAAATGAGCCGTTTCCTTACTCAAATGAAATTTGCGCGCCTGATCAATCATGATACGCTTACACTTAACTTTGACATAAGGACCGGCTCAGCTGAAAATACCGAGATTGAAAAGAGCGGCATGCACAGGGAAAGGCTGCTGAAGTTATATTCCGGCGATCAGGCCGTGTCGATGCTCTCGCCCACGGCAATAAACACCTGGCTGGGCTGCAGGATGAGATACTACTACAGGTATGTTTGCGGATTAAAGGAAGCGGATGTTGTTTCACAGGAAATCGACCACGCGATATTCGGGCAGGTACTGCATTCGGTGATGAAAGATATTTACAAAGTGCCGCCGGGAGAACCAGTCACTGCCGCTTACATTAACTCCATATACGGTGCTCGGGATTACCTTGCCGGTCTAATTGACAAATCGGTGGAATCAGTCTATGGACCGGATATGCTGCGTCCTGAAAGCGGAAATGACATAATAATCAAGGATATCCTGCTAAACTACCTTAGAAGGATACTGGCTGCCGACAGGGAGATTGCTCCCTTCAGCATGGTCGGCACTGAAAGGGAATACAGCTTCCGGATTCAGGTTGAATGCGAAGATCATGTTCTGAATATCAGAACAGGGGGTAGTATCGACAGGATCGACAGGGTAGGGGGAAGGCTGAGAATAGTCGATTACAAGACAGGAGAACTTGCCTCCGCGATTGCCTCGCTGGATGATCTGTTCACAGACGACAGGAAGAGAGAATATGACGGATGGCTTCAGACTCTGCTTTATTGTGAAGCCTGGCTGGCGAATAACCCTGCCGAAGCTGTAATACCATCCATCTACAGGGTGAAAGAATTGAGACAGGCGAAAGCCGGTGACGTCCTGAAAATAAAAGAGGACAAAAAGAACGAATGGATCCTTGAAGATTACCGGACTGTGAGAGAAACCTTTATGACCGGCATCAGGGAGGTGATAGCTTTAATATTCAATTCCGGGGAGCCTTTCAGGATGACGAAAATGCCTGCAAAATGCAATTATTGTCCCTACCGGGGATTGTGCAGGAGATAAAATACAATACAGACTTGTGATTGTTACATTTCCCTATCGAGGGCAACCATTTTTATAGCTGTAACTGCAGCTTCATCGCCCTTGTTGCCGTGCTTTCCGCCTGACCTTTCAAGGGCCTGATCATGATTGAGAGTGGTAAGCACTCCGAATATGAAGGGGATTCCGTAGTCGAGGTTAAGTTTTGTGATTCCGTAAGTTACACCCTGACAGATATATGTGAAATGCGGTGTTTCGCCCTGGATAACGCAACCCAGGCAAATAATTGCGTCAACATCGTAACTCTCGGCAAGAAGCTGTGCGCCAATAGTCAGTTCAAAACTGCCGGGTACATGCCTGACAATAATATTTTTGTTCTTTGCTCCATGCTTTTTGAGAGTGTTGAGAGCGCCATTGAGAAGTGAGGAAGTGATGTCGTGATTCCAGTCGGAGACTACTATCCCGAATGTCATCTTGCCGGCATCAGGAACGGAACCCTGATCGTAATCGGAAAGATCAGCAGTGCTCATTGTTTTGAAAGTATTTTTACCCTTGCAATGTACTTGTCGATCGAGGAACCTTCGGTGCTCGTGGGATATTCTTTCTTGATTCTCTCATACACTTTAAGTGCATCAGGATATTTGCCGGACGATTCATACAGTTCACCGGCCTTCATCAGGTAAAGCGGTGTATTGAATGAGTTATCTGCATACTCAGCGGCCTCAATATATTTGGAAATGCCTTTTTCTATCTGTCCGAGTTCAACAAGCGCATCGCCGGTGGCGCCTATGGCAATGGATCCGATTACCTTGTCTTTTTTTGAATATTTTTCCAGGTAGTCGATTGCTTCTTCGTAATTGCCCAGATGCAGATTGCAGATTCCTGCTCCGTAACGTGCAAGATTACCCGCGCGGGTGAACCTGTATTCTTTTGCAATGTCAATAAAACCAAGATAGTTGCCGTCGCCGTTAAGGGCAAGATTCAGGGAATCAAGTTCAAGATAACGCTGAGCCTGGTACATCTGAGCCTGAGCCTCGTCATTCTGCTTTATAATATACATCCTTCCCAGCCAGAAGATTCCTACAATAACAACCAGGATGCCAAGTCCGATAAGCAGCGGCTTGTAGTTCTCCTCAAGAAATTGTTCCGTTTTGGTCAGTGTTTGTTCGACGTTTTTTATTCCCTGCGGACTGTCAACTTTCTTACCTTTTGCCATAACAGTTTATTCTTAAATCACTTAAAAAAATAACTCCGCAAAAGTAGTGCTTTTCAAGCAATTTTGAAACAAATGAACAAAAAAATAAGACCGGGGTGCTTGTCTGATAAAATATTGAATATAAGTTGTTTAATATTTAATTTCCATGTTATTTACTTTTTTGTAAATTTGTATTCATTAGCTAAACCGAATAGCGTGCATTGAAATGTACCTTAAGAAACTCCTCCTAACCAACTTCAAGAATTACGGACAGGCCGACATCGGTTTTTCCCCGAGAATAAATTGTATCGTGGGAAATAACGGAGTCGGGAAAACAAATATCCTTGATGCAATTCATTATCTGTCGCTTACTAAAAGTTTTTTTAACAGTATCGACAGTGTCAGCATAAGGCACGATGAGGAATTCTTTATCATCCAGGGAATTTTTGAAAAGAAGGGTGAGGAGGATAATATATTCTGCTCCTTTCAAAGGCAGAAACAGAAGGTACTGAGAAGGAACAGCAAAGAATATTCGCGGCTGTCGGACCATGTCGGAAGGTATCCGGTTGTTATGATCTCACCTGCCGATATATCACTGATCGTTGAAGGAAGCGAGGAACGGCGCAAGTTCATGAACAAGATAATAAGCCAGTTCAATTCCGAATACCTCAGTGCCGTCCAGAATTACAACAAGGCGCTTCAGCAGAGAAACAAGCTTCTCAGGGATTTTGCCCTTTCAGGTCGCTTCGACGCCGATATGCTTTCAATATGGGATGACCAGCTTATACGCTACGGAAGCCTGGTGCATGCCGTAAGGACTCAGCTTGTCAATGAGATCGTTCCGGTTTTTTATAAATACTATTCCATGGTGTCGAACAGCCGCGAAAGTGTTAGCCTTAGATACCGTTCCCATCTGAATGAGGGGGATTTTAAGGAATTGCTTGCCGCTTCGGTCCAGAAGGACAGGGCTCTGGAGTATACAACGGTAGGGATACATAAAGACGATCTTATTTTTGAAATGGATGGCTATCCGGTGAAGACACTCGGATCGCAGGGACAGCAGAAATCATTTCTGGTTGCCCTGAAGCTTGCAAAATTCGATTATATAAAGAGAAAAGCAGGCTTTCCGCCGATTCTACTGCTCGATGACATCTTTGATAAATTCGATGCCAGAAGGGTGGCACAGATAATAAGGCTTGTCGGGAATCATCGCTTTGGCCAGATCTTCATTACCGATACTCACCAGGAACGGCTTCATGATATTCTCAAAAGCATTGAAACCGATTACCGTCTTATCAGGATAAACGAGGACGGTATCGGAGGAGTTGCAGGTAACGGTATGTAAACCATGAGAAGAAGCAAAACCATATCAATCGCCGAGGCGATGAAGGATTACATCAGGGAAATGAGGCTTGAGGACAAGCTCATGGAAGTGAACCTTGTAAACTCATGGGAAGAAATGGTCGGTAAGGCCATAGCATCCAGAACCTCAAAGGTGTACATCAAAGACCAGGTCCTTTATATACGCCTGAACTCGTCCGTTGCCAGGAATGAACTCATGATGCTGAGGGAAGCCCTCAGGGAGAAGCTTAATGAAAAGGCAGGCAAGGAGTTAATCCGGGAAATTGTTCTAAGGTAGATCCTGTACGCTGTAAACTTTGCCCGATACCGAGATCAGCTTTCTAAATTCCTTTGATGTGGAAAAGGGGTATTCTTCGGTCCTGTATCTTAATACGGCCCTCTTGTCTGATATCTCTATCTGAAGACTTGATTCCGGGTATTTCATTACTATGAAGTCAGCCAGAAGCACCGCTTTCTCAAGTCCGTCGCCGCGCCTGAAATTCCACACCTCATCAGGCAGGGCAAGCCTGTTGCCGTCATATATCGATTCGTCAGGCAGTTTCTTCAGAATGCCGTAAACCTCGTCGACCAGCATATTTTCAAGATCAGAGAAGCATACCGGGTTTCTTTCCATCGAAGCCTTAATGTAGGGGATCCAGTCGATCAAGTCCATCTGCCTGTAAACGTACATGGTGAGAAGTGCCATTTCCGACTTGTCTCTCAGATCAGTTACCGACCGGATGATCTCCTCTCTGCTGTTTTCAGGTGATATTGATGGTGTCAGCCCAGAAATGTAAGATTTTTCACTGTCAGGCAGCCTTGGCTCCGTAATGGTGAATTTTTCAAGATCACTGAACATCTCGTCAAGCAATGCATCGCTCATTCCACCGGCATAGTTGTTGAAGTTTGCCCTGAATTCCTCCAGGCTGCAGCCTCTGTCTTCACAGAAGATTCCCTCAATGTCGTTCAGTATGATCTTCCCGGATATCGGGCTCAGCTGGAACTCATCCCCCTCTATTTCTTTAACCAGTCTGTCCCTGCTTTCTTTCGACAGGTTGTATTTGCTTATATGTTCGTATTCAAACATCTTTTCAAGCGAGATATATTTTTTAATGCCGGAGCATTCGCACATGTACTGGAAGTGAGTTTTGTACTTGTTTTTGAACCTCAGGAAGTTAATAAACACAAGGTCGCTTATGTTTGTCCGAAGGAATTCCCTGAGTTTTTCAGAAAACATCCTGTAAGCTTCCGGATCTATGCTTGCTTCATCATACACGGTGTGAATATGTCCAGAAATATGCGAAACAATCGTGACCTTCTCATTTTCAAGAGCCCGTCTGGCCTTCTCAGAAAGGGATGTCCCGTTGAACCACATGTTTTTGGTCACTATCCGTCTGTTGTTGGTAATCAGGCCTTCCTTCTCGGTTATGAAGTTCTGGGAATGAAGAGGTGTGGCTATAAGGAAGATCTTTTCGAGCGGTATCTTTCCGACAATGAACATGGCTGCGGCATAGAGGGCCGACAGTGAGACGCATTCTCCGGCACCGGTCGTGTAATTGTCACGATATCTGAAGGCATTCATGGCTTCGACAGTTTCGGTTTTCCAGTAAGGAATCACATCGGAACTGAACTTGTCAAGGCCGAAATGCCTCCTTATGTCAATGTCGAAATAATATTTGTCTCCTTCATAACCGAACAGGGCATTGGACTGCCGAAGCGCGGCAATATCGAAGAAATCGCTGAAACGCTCAATTTCTTTTGTCTTTGTTGTCATACCCCAGGTTGCCAGGTCGAGGTTGAAAACGTAGTTGTCGATTATGTACTGTTTGATCCTGTTTACCTTGTAGTTGAATCCTTTTTTGTCAATACCTTCAAACCAGGGATCATCGCGCCATTTCCAGATAAGAGGCGACATGATATTGGCCAGGACAAGAGGATAAAAAAGGTCGGGGAAGATGAAAATCTCCATGTCCGACAGGGTAAAGGCTGATGAATACTTTTCCATCTGCCTTTTTCCGGCAGGACTAAGTGATGTTTCCCTGTTCATACGATTAACAGAATCGTTCAATGTCGGAAAAGAAAAAGTTTGATTCCCTGATAGCGTTTTCATCGTTGTCGGAGCCGTGTATGGCATTCATCTTCACGGAAACTCCGAAATTACGACGGATGGTTCCCTGCTCCGCCTTGTCGGGATCGGTAGCACCGATAAGCTTGCGGAACTCATTGACGGCATTGTCATGCATCAGGATAAGCACTACAACGGGTCCCGAGGTCATGAAATCCACAAGTTCTTCGAAAAAAGGCTTGCCCCTGTGAACCTCGTAAAATGCTTCAGCCTGCTGAATAGTCATCTGAACCATCTTGATGGCCGCAATCTCGAAACCACCCTCATTGATCATTGAAAGTATCGGACCTGTCTTCCCGGTCCTCACCGCATTCGGTTTTATTATTGAAAAAGTATATTTGCCGTTCATGTCTGTTTTTAAATGATAATCCTGCCTGAAATTATGCCTAATAGATTATTTCCTATCTTTAACACCTTGATTCAGCCAAAATAAATAGTGACAGAACCGGCCAAATATACAAAAGAATTCTCGGAACTTCTGGAATCGTCCGACAATATCCTGCTGATTAGCCATATCAATCCGGATGGCGATGCAATTGGTTCTCAGTTAGCTCTCTACCACTTTCTTTCCTCCCGTGGAAAGAAGGTGGAAATGATGTGTCCGAATAACCTGCAGGAGTTCCTCAAATGGATGGATGGTTCGGACAGGATCAATGTCTTTATCAGGAAAAGAAAAAAATGCATTCAACTGATTAAAGATGCCCGGCTGATTGTAATGTTAGATTTCAACCATCCAAACCGTCTCGGGGAGGCGGAATCTTTCGTTACTTCATCACGGGTTCCGAAGGTCATCATTGATCATCATCTGGAACCAATTGATTTCGCGGACCTTATTATTTCGGATCCCTCAAGATGCTCCACGGCGGAACTTGTCCATGAGATTGTTACTCGTCTGAATGACGGTCCCTTCCGCGACCATTCATATTCCGAGAGTATTTATGTGGGAATTATTACAGATACCGGCAACTTTGAGCATGGAAGCTACACCGGCAATACCATGAGGGTGGTGGCCGACCTGCTCGACACGGGGATAGACAGGAGCAAGGTGCTTAACACGGTGTACAATAACTTCTCAGCCGACAGAATGAGACTGATGGGACTAGCACTCAACCAACGGATGACCATCCTTGAAGAGTACCGTACCGCCTATATCTGTCTCACAAAACAGGATCTGGCTGATTTTAACCATGTGAAGGGTGATACCGAGGGATTTGTAAATCTACCCCTCTCAATAAAGGATATTGTCTTTTCCGTGCTTTTTATAGAGAAGGACAATTATGTAAAACTTTCATTCAGGTCGAAGGGAAATTTCCCTGTCAATGATTTTGCATCAAAATATTTTTCCGGAGGAGGACATCTGAATGCCTCCGGAGGAGAACGGTATGACAGCCTTGAAAATACTGTCGGTTTCTTTCTTGAAGTGCTGAAAGAGAACGGGGATATGCTTAAAAAGGCTGAGTAAATCCTGACTGAATTATGATGCGGAACTTCCTTATAATAATATGTTTTATGATGCTTTGTCCCTGTGCATGCAGGAACACCGGCAGTCAGGGGGTAATCCTCCCGAAACCGGGAAAGGGTGAAATGGAAGAAATGAACCGCTTCCTGGTGCAGAAGGATAGGGAGATTATAGAAAACTATATTGAAAGGAAGGGACTCCACATGAAGGAGTCGCCGACAGGATTATGGTATTCGATTGAAAAGGAAGGTAATGGAGATTTCCTGGCAGAAAACGACAGAATAACGATAGAATACCGTTGTGAACTTATCGACGGCACACTATGCTATTCCTCTGATGAATCGGGTCCCATGAATGTAACCGTTGGCAAATCGGATATAGAGCCCGGTCTTGACGAAGGACTCAGGATGATTAAGCCGGGCGGAAAAG
>JAAYQC010000079.1 GCA_012519515.1 Bacteroidales bacterium
ACCCGATTCGTCAATAGCACCGCTGAAATACTTCATTCTTAAAGTAGCTTCATTGAAGTATTTATACATGGCCCTTATTGTTTTATGTCTTTTGGCCGCGTTTCTCTACAATCAATTTTCCGGAAAAGTTTATGAGGTTACAGCCTCGTTAAGTCCTATAGAAGATAAAACATCAACTATTCTAAGCTCAAATGAGCTTTTCGCCGGGTTCAGATCGCTTGAATCGTTGAATAATATTGAGAATGACATTACAAATCTCAGTTCTTTCGAATTGGTTTACAAGACAGTAAACAGCATGAACCTTGAGGTAAGTTATTTCAGCGAATTCAAAAAGATTCTTACTCAAACAACCGAGTTGTATGGTAACACTCCCTTTACGGTAACCATTGACAAGTCACATATCCAGCCTATAGATGCGAAATTCCGTGTTTCCATCCTGGACGATGCATCATACCGTTTAACGCTTTCACAGAAAAAGGTTTCATTCTATAATTATGTTGACAATCTGATTGTTAGCGAGAATAACACCATTGAATTTGATACAATCTGCAGATTCAATGATCTGGTAAGCAATAAATTATTCAGATTTTCAATTGCACTCAACAAAAACTTCCCCAGGCAGGACCAGGCAGAATACAGCTATTACTTTAAACTCAATCATCTTGATCTTCTGTCCAAACAGTACCTGAAGAAACTTGAAATAGAAAAGGCAAGTCCCCTGGCATCAATAATAAATGTCACGTTTGCTGAAAACAACCTTGATAAGACAATTACCTTTCTGAATCGTTACCTGAATACTTTCCTGGATGAGAATCTGACCAAGAAGAACAATATGGCTGCCAAGACGGTAAGCTTCATCGATTCACAGATATCCGATATTTCCGATTCGCTTGTCATCTCCGAATCTCAACTCAGAAACTACCGGTCCGCTAATCAGGTAATGGATCTGAGTTTTCAGGGACAAAGAGTATTTGATCAGATGCAGGAGATTGAAAACGAACGTGCCAATCTTCAGATACAGGAAAGATATTATAATTATGTGATTAACTACCTGAATTTGAACGACGACATCTCCGGGCTTTCTCCTCCATCGTCAATGAATGTTAGTGATCCGATTATAAACCAGCTCATCTCAAACCTGAATGAGTTGACTGCACAGAGATCATCCCTTCTTGCCGGGAGCAATCCCCAGAAGAACATTTTTATTAAGCAGCTTGATGAAAGGATTAATTTCCAGAGGCAGATCATTCTGGAAAACTTTACCAACAATTTGAACACGCTTACCCTTTCACTCAATGAGCTCGACTACCGGCAGAACAAGTTGTCGCGGGAAGCTTCAAGCCTGCCCAGAACAGAAATGAATATGGTCAGCATGCAAAGGAAATTCGATCTGAATGATGAGATCTATACTTTCCTGCTTCAAAAAAGATCTGAGGCTCAGATATCTCTTGCATCAACCCGTCCGGACTATGAGATAATCGAACCTGCGAGAACAATAACATCCAGGATAGTAGCTCCAAAGAAAGCCGTCAATTACCTGATGGCGCTGTTTTTGGGATTGTTTATTCCCACTCTGTACCTTATGATACGTGATTTCTTTGATGACAAGATCAGGAGTATCAATGATGCCGAATACATGCTTCACCGTTCGGTTATGAGTGTAATTTACAGCAACAATCTTAAGAGTGAAGCTGTTGTGGCCGAGTATCCGAAATCGGCTATTGCCGAATCATTCAGAAACCTCAGGAGCACTCTCTTCCTGAAGTCGGATCATGAAAAGTCAAAGGTCATTCTGATCACATCTTCACAACCGCAGGACGGAAAGAGTTTCGTATCCCTGAACCTGGCCTCTTCAATTGCCTCGGTAGGATACAAGACCATACTGGTTGACTGTGATCTCAGGAGGCCCACTCTCCATATAAAACTCAAGGAAGATAACTCGAGGGGCCTTTCGAATTACATGATAAAAAAGGCTTCTATTGAGGATATTATCAGGAACACAGCCATCCCAAACCTCGATTTCATTTCTGCAGGACCGGTTATCCCGAATCCATCGGAACTGATGGAATCCGGAGTACTCGATCACCTTATAAATCAGCTCAAGACACAGTATGATTATATAGTGATAGATACAACTCCGGTTGGAATAGTTGCCGATGCAATTCTGATGATGAAATATGCATCCAAGGTTTTGATGGTTATAAGGAACAACTATACGAGGAAAGACGTTTTTGCCAATGTCCTGAGTAATCTCAAAGCCAATAAGATGACTAATTTTGACATCATCTATAATGATCTCAGCCTACATAAGAGTTCATACCGTCATTACTGCAACTATTACATAAGAAATTAGTATTTGATCCGTTA
>JAAYQC010000237.1 GCA_012519515.1 Bacteroidales bacterium
AAGCCGGTTTATTTTGTCATTGGACTTTTGCAGGATAAGGAACACAGGAAGATGCTGGAGGCCCTCCTTTATGACACCCCCTACCAGCTGGCAGGCCTGGTGGCCACCCAGCCCAGTGATCCCAGAACCTTCCTGTCAAGCGATCTTCTGGCTGAGGCGGCAGATATTTTGGGAGAGGATGCGCAGATCCGCCTGATTGACCGGCCTGATCCCGGCGTGGCCATGCTGGAGGCCATCGCCCGGGCAGAGGAAAGAGGGGCCATGATCTGCGTCTGCGGATCCCTTTACCTGGCAGGTGAAGTCCGCCCCTTCATCCGTCAGTGGCTGAAAAAGGGGAAGACATTCTAGGACCTCTTTTTGGTCCTTATGGTTTAATAGTCATTAAGAAATGATTGGCTGCCCATCAGGCCCTTGGGGGCCTGAGAGGGTTTTCCATAGCTTGAGAGGTGGGATTAACTTTGCGGGAAAAGCAGGCTCAAGGGCCCCTGTCGAATGCAAAAAACAAGCGTGAAACCCTGGATTGGGATCGACTGCTTGCCTCTTATAAGGAACTCGATTCCCTGCCTGGGGACCTCTTGGCCTCAGAGGGGGAATTGGAGCGGATTTTATCTGTCTACAACCGGGCCCTGACCCAGGCCTCCACCGGCAACATCGATATGGCAAAGATTGCCCTGGAGAAATTGACCGCCACCTGGCCTCAATTTACTGAAGCCTCCTCCCTTTACGGGGTCCTCCTGGCCAAGGAAGGCCGTTACAGGGAGGCAGAAGAACACTTTGCCAAGGTCCTTCTGGCCTCGCCCGATACCAGCCTGGCCCAATCAGTTGAACGCTGCCGCCTGGCTGCCCGCGAGGAACGGATCCGCAAGGAGGCCCGTGATAGCCGCAGAAGGCAGGGCGAGAATCTCCTGATGCCGGTCCGGGCCCATATGGCCAGAAGTGGCATCTTGCAAAGGGCGGGTCATGAAGGGGGAGGCGGCCGCGTGCAGATGGCCAGCCGCCGGGAACAAGAAGAGATCCTTCGCATGGAAGAAGGGGTGGCCGCCCAGGCCAGGCGGTCCCACGGCAAGGTATCCCGCCTGATCCAGGGTCTGACCCTGGCGATCATTCTGGCCTCTTTACTCTTTTTTGTTTTTTACTTTGCCGTCAGGCCGGCCATACTGAAGAATGAAGATCGCCGCGAAAGATTGGATTGGCTGGAGGGTGTTCTGGAAGACCGCAGCGGGGAAGCTGCCGTCGCTGACATCCTGGATCTCTATCGTAAGACATTTAGTCCCTGAGGTGGCAAAGAACCCTTGGGGGAGGAGATGAATTGATATGAAGTATATAAGCACCCGGGGAGGAGAAGTCGTCAGCGGCCTCGAAGCGGTCTGGCGCGGCATCTCAAGTGAAGGGGGGCTTTATATTCCTCAGGCCCTGCCCCAGCCCCTGCCCTACCAGGAGCTCATGGGCCGGAGCCTGGAAGAGCTGATGGCTGAATTTTTCTACCGATTTCTGCCTGACCTGTCCCTGGATGATTGGAAAGCCCTTTTAAGCCATGCCCTCCGAAGCTTGAAAGAAGGCCCGGAAAGCTTTGAACTCCCTCTGGCCCGGGTCAATAACTACCTGGACCGTTATTACCTGCTTTTGGCAGATGACCTTCCCACGGGGAGCCTGAGCGATCTTAGCGGGGCCATCCTGAGGACCCTCCTGGAGTGGACGGGGGATAAGGATCCAAGGCCGGGCCGACCCCTGGTCCTGGCCATGGTGGGAGAGGACCAGGCCGCCTCCAGCCTCAGCTGGGCCCAGGACCTGCCTTATCTGGTCCTCATGTCCCAAAACAGCATCAGGAGCCGGGAGATTGCCCGACTGCCGGCGGCCCGGGACCAGCTCCTCAGCTTTTCGGAGAGTTTTGACGAGCGCTACCGGGAATTCACCCGCCTGGCTTCGGATCCATCCTTTGACAGCCAGCTCAGGGACCGGGGATTCAAGCCGGTCTTTGTG
>JAAYQC010000014.1 GCA_012519515.1 Bacteroidales bacterium
AATAAACAGCACAACCATGTCGATAACCTCGAATGGTGTAGCCCGAGTACGAATACAAAGCGCGCGGTTGAACTTGGTTTAACGTCACATGGCAGGATAGCTGTAAATGTCACATCGCGGATAAAAGGTACGCTGACGAGTTATATGTCATTAAAATAGGCAGCAAAGGCGACTAACATTTCCGGTTCAACCATTAGCAAATACAAAAAACTGAAAGGAAAGGAATTTGTGGTGGGGGATTACGAATTTGAGGTACTGAAATAAACAATATTAAACCGCATATTAATTAAGCTGTCTGTCGGCGCCAGAGTCAATCAATCTTATGCTATTAATCTTTCAAGCCAGTCATACCGGGCGAACAGCAGGGAAGTCCAGAGAACTTTTGAGTGGTTTTTCACCATTAGCACTTTAGTGTAATTCCAAGAAGTGTATGTTGTTAGATGAGCTATAAACAATGAGACCCTCGGTATTCAGTAGTTGGTGAACGGTATTGTGCTTGAAATAACGTCCATCTTTTAATCCATCGGGCAACCATCGTTGCGAAGCCTGTCATACCGTGTTATAATTTGTAAAATGGAATATAACATGGAATTTGAGGGGACTGTGCAATGGATAATATAAAAGAGCAGGAACGAGCGGAGCTGCATCGCACGATTTGGGGAATAGCAAACGATTTGCGCGGCAGTGTCGACGGCTGGGATTTCAAGCAATACGTCCTCGGTATGCTGTTTTACCGCTACATATCCGAGAATATCACCGGATATATCAACGCCGGAGAACGTGAAGCAGGCGACGCGACGTTCGACTACGCAAAACTTTCTGACAGCAATGCTGAACAGGCGCGGGAAGACCTAGTTGGAACCAAAGGTTTTTTCATTCTGCCGAGTGAGCTATTCGAAAATGTCCGAGCCCGGGCTGCGGGTGATGAAAACCTTAACGAAACGCTCGAACGCATTTTTAATAATATCGAATCGTCGGCACAGGGAACGGGAAGCGAAGACGATTTCAAGGGCCTATTCGATGACCTCGACGTTAACAGCAATAAGCTCGGCCCGACGGTTGCCAAGCGCAATGAGAAGCTCGTCAAGCTCATGAACGGCGTGGGCGAGATGAAGCTGGGTGATTATAAGGACAATACTATTGATGCTTTCGGCGACGCCTATGAGTTCCTCATGGGCATGTACGCCTCCAATGCGGGAAAGAGCGGCGGCGAATACTATACACCTCAGGAGGTCAGCGAGCTTCTGACCCGCATCACGATTGTCGGAAAGACAGAAGTTAACAAGGTTTATGACCCGGCATGCGGTTCTGGTTCGCTGCTATTGAAATTCGCAAAAATACTGGGCAAGGAGAACGTGCGCCTGGGTTTTTACGGGCAGGAAATAAATATCACGACGTACAACCTGTGCCGCATCAACATGTTCCTGCACGACATCGATTACGACAAATTTGATATTGCCCACGGTGATACACTGACAGACCCGTTGCATTGGGACGACGAACAATTTGAGGCCATCGTTTCAAATCCGCCCTATTCCATCAAGTGGGACGGTGATGACAATGCCGTGCTGATTAACGACCCGCGCTTTTCGCCAGCAGGGGTACTCGCGCCAAAGTCAAAAGCGGACCTGGCTTTTATAATGCATAGTCTCTCTTGGCTGGCTACAAACGGCACTGCAGCCATCGTCTGCTTCCCGGGAGTTATGTACCGTGGCGGCGCCGAACAGAAGATACGCAAATATCTTATCGACAACAATTACGTTGATTGCGTAATTCAGCTTCCTGGCAACCTGTTTTTTGGAACAAGTATTGCTACCTGCATCATGGTGCTGAAAAAGTCAAAATCCGAGAACAGCACGCTGTTTATTGATGCCTCGAATGAGTGTGTCAAGGTTACGAATAACAATAAGCTGACCCAAACAAACATCGACACTATCCTTACTGCATATACAGAGCGTTCTGACAAGGATTACTTCGCCAAGCTTGTTTCAAACGATGATATCACCGGGCAGGATTATAACCTTTCTGTCAGTACTTATGTTGAGCAAGAGGACAAACGGGAAAAGGTCGATATTTCAGTCCTAAATGCGGAGATAGATGAAATTGTTGCACGAGAACAGGTTTTACGTGATGAGATTGCTAAGATTATTGCCGAAATTGGAGTAAAGT
>JAAYQC010000215.1 GCA_012519515.1 Bacteroidales bacterium
ATGAATTTGTCATATTTTGAATTTGCTATGGTATTATCTAAAGGTAGATACTTATTTATATAGTGTTGGGCGTCTTTAAAGGTGAAGGGTCCTTCTACTACAATATGATTTGAATAAGAATTACAGGTTTTGAAATCTAGGTCTTGTTGATTGCCGAAAAAGACTTCATAAATAGCGCTATCGTGTTCATATAATAGAATCCAATAGACTGGTAAATTGGTAAAGCCTTGTCTAAATTTTCGAACATTGATCATATCTTGGGTATCTAATTTATTGGAATATGGACCAGCGAAAACTTTAGCATGATCAGCAATCTTATATTTTTTAGTAAGGTCTTCAATTTCACCCTCTTCTAGGATAAGGTCATCATTTATTGAAAGGATCCAATACTTCTTAGCTTTAAAGTTAGGTTCTTTCAGTCTAGATAGGTATTCTTCTTGTGTAAATGGACCGGCAACTATTGAATTTCTAAGTTCTAAAGGTATATCTTGAAACGTGTGAGCCATATGGCTTATAATTTTATTATTGTCATTGATAATCCATATTTTTAAATCCATTTTAAATTCTCTCCTTTCAGTTTAATGATAAATTCACAGATCTTAAAAGTATATTAACAGCTAGTTTTTCTAAACTATTAAAGTCTCGACCCATTTGTACTAACATACACTTAAGTCGAATGTCTTCTAAACACATATCAATGAATTTTTGATCATAGCATGCTGGAGATGGATCTATAAGGATTTTTCCATTGTCTAATTTAGCTTTGAGTTTATCTGTGAGTTCTAACAATAGATCATCAGTCATAGCTTAGCCTTATAAGTAATATTTTTATCATTTTCATCAGATTTAGTATGTGTACCTATCACCGCGATAGCTTTTTGTAATTGGTAGATTCCACCTTCAAGCCAAAATCGTTTAGCGAACTCTTTAATGATGAGTTCATCTGTACGATTCGTAAGTCTAGCGTGTTCTGGAGTAGTTTGCCAATAGATATCAAAGTCATTTTCAATTCTGTTAATCATTTCATTCATAACAGTTTCATTTAGATTCTCTTTAAATGTCTCTTCTTGGGATTTAAAACTTTTGAATTCATTGGCTGGATTCATCAGAATTCTCCTTTTTGCTGATGACTAATGTGTGTTGAATATGTTCTCTAAGTAGACTTATTCGACCTAGCATCCACCACGTATAACAATGATTTTTGAAATTAAAATCATCAATCTCAGATGGATACATCCATTTCCATGATTTTTCAAATTCTTGATCTAGAGTATCACTGTGATTTAAAGAATTCGTTTTTAATTCGTCTAATGATTTTTTAATCGATTCAATTCGTTGATCAATAGTCATTTATTCTCCTTTAAGTTTCTGATAAATTCTTTTGATTGTTGATCGTTTAGTGGTCCAGATATAATACTATAATATACTGCTTTGTATTTTTTGTTATCTTCATCAACTTGTTTCTGTAAATCTTCATGACTTGAATCTGAAACAATATATGATGCTTGAATAATAAATTTATTTGATGAGATATCAGTTTTTCTAAATGTATAATTAATAGGAATAATTCGATCAGAATTCATCATTGTCTTTTAAGGTTTTGATGTATTTGCTTGATTGTTCAGAAGTAAAAGGTCCAGCTACAACAGAATATTGAATGTTTGGATAATCGATATTAATTTTCGAATAATTGTCTTGTAATTCTTCAAGAGAAGGCCGATAAACTGATTCAATGAGTTGACTTACAAATCGGTTTCCATTTTCATAATTAGGCTTTCTTAACTTATACTTTCCATAGATATTATCTTTTGTATATTCAATTCGATTTTTATGAAGAAATGGACCATACACTAAGCATGCTTCATCCGCAAGTTTAATCTTTAGAGCATCTTTATTACCATAGAAAAC
>JAAYQC010000080.1 GCA_012519515.1 Bacteroidales bacterium
CGGCCACATAAGCTCCGTAACACTTTATATCCTGAAAACTCCTCTTGACCTCTATCCCGAGATGATGCTGAGTCAGTATCTCAATTGCAAAATGATGCTCGTAAATCTCGATGTTGGGATGATTCCTTATCTTGGTGATCAGAGTGTCTTCTATCACTTCACCGGTCTTGTCCTTGGCATGAAGGATCCTGTACTCGGTGTGTCCGCCCTCCTTGGCAAGGTCGTAGGTTCCATCCTTATTCTTGTCGAAGGGAACACCTATGTCAATCAGGTCCTGAATCCTCTCCGGGGCTTCCTGAACAACCATCCTGACAACTTTCTCGTTGCATATCCCGTCACCGGCAATCAGGGTATCCCTGACATGCTTTTCAAAATTGTCGGGCTTCCTGAAAACTGCCGCTATGCCACCCTGGGCATACTTAGTATTGGAATCATCAAGTACCGATTTGGTAACAATTGCAACTTTTCCGAATGACGCCGCCTTTAACGCGAAAGTCAATCCCGCTATACCTGATCCTATTACCAGGAAATCCGTCCGTTTTTTCATTGCACCGGTTGTTTTTTTCGAGCTTTAAATATACTAAATTAATGCTTTCCGCCGGGTCAGCCGCCTGAGCTGAAGCACAACACCAGGGGGTTCAATATAAAACAAGATTGCTAAACCGGACATTTTAATATATTTTTGTTCACCAAAAAACTAAACGACTTATGGCTCAGGATGATGTTTTCAAGAAACTGGTGGCCCACAGTAAGGAATACGGCTATGTCTTCCCCTCAAGCGAGATTTATGACGGTTTAAGCGCAGTTTACGACTATGGACAATACGGGGTTGAACTGAAGAACAACATTAAGAAATACTGGTGGGACAGCATGGTGCTTCTGAATGATAACATAGCAGGCCTCGATTCTGCTATCTTCATGCACCCAACCATCTGGAAAGCATCCGGACATGTCGACGCCTTTAACGACCCGCTTATCGACAACAGGGATTCCAAAAAAAGATACAGGGCCGACGTACTTATTGAAGAACATCTCGCGAAGATAGAGGATAAAATAAGCAAAGAGGTTGAAAAGGCCAGGCGAAGATTTGGTGAAGCTTTCGATGAGAAGAAATTCAGAGAAACCAACCAGAGGGTTCTTGAAAACCAGACTAAGATCGACGAACTGAATGTAAGGTTCTCAAAGGCAATGAACGATAACGATCTTGCCGGACTGCGGCAGATCATAATCGACAATGAGATAGTCTGCCCCGTTTCGGGCAGCAGGAACTGGACCGAAGTAAGGCAGTTCAACCTTATGTTCTCAACCGAAATGGGATCAACCCTCGAGGGATCAAGCAAGATATACCTGAGGCCCGAAACCGCGCAGGGGATATTCGTCAACTTCCTGAACGTCCAGAAAACCGGAAGGATGAAGATACCCTTCGGAATAGCCCAGATCGGAAAGGCCTTCCGCAATGAGATAGTTGCCAGGCAGTTCATATTCAGAATGAGGGAATTCGAACAAATGGAAATGCAGTATTTCGTACAACCCGGAACCGAACTGGAATGGTTTGACATATGGAAGGAAGCCAGAATGAAATGGCACCAGGCCCTTGGATTCGGAGCCGGCAATTACCGCTTTCACGACCATACAAAGCTCGCGCACTATGCTAACGCGGCAACTGATATCGAGTACAGGTTCCCCTTCGGATTCAAGGAGGTGGAGGGTATCCATTCCCGAACCGATTATGACCTGAGCCAGCACCAGAAATTCAGCGGTAAGAAAATTCAGTACTTCGACCCCGAAAGAGGCGAGTCATACGTGCCATACGTGGTCGAGACATCCATCGGGGTCGACAGGATGTTCCTTCAGGTTCTGTCAGCCTCATACGCCGAGGAGGTTCTTGCAAAAGAAGACGGCTCCTCCGATACCCGCGTTGTGCTTAGGCTCCCGGCATGCCTGGCTCCGGTCAAACTTGCAGTTATGCCTCTTGTGAAAAAAGACGGACTTCCTGAAATAGCTGAAAAAATAGTTCAGGATCTCAGGTTTGAATTCAACTGCCAGTACGACGACAAGGATTCAATAGGAAGAAGATACCGCCGGCAGGATGCAATAGGAACACCATACTGCATTACAATAGACCACCAAACCATCGACGACGGATCGGTTACTATAAGATATCGCGACTCTATGGGACAGGAACGGGTGAAAATCGAAGCGCTCCGCGATATTATTAAGGAAAAGGTAAGCATCATTAGCATACTGAGAAAAATATGAAATGAAAAAAGTCCTGGTGATAAGCTATAACTGGCCTCCATCGGGCGGAATAGGCGTGCAGAGATGGCTCAAATTCTCGAAATACCTTCCTGAATACGGCTGGGAACCGGTTATTCTCACAGTCGACCCTGAATACGCCACATATCCTGCTACCGACTTTTCCCTCCTCGGGGATATTCCACCGGTTGAGGTCCATAAAACCAGGGCTGTCGACTGGTTCAGGCTTCTGTCGAAAGACAAATCAAAAATTCCGTCGGCCGGATTCGCGATGAATACCGGCAATTCGTTCAAAGACAAAGTATCGCGCTTCATCAGGGGAAACTTCTTCATCCCCGATCCAAGAAGAGGCTGGAACGGATATGCCTTCAGAAAAGCCTGCGAAATAATTGAATCGGAAAAAATCGACAGGATTATAACCACCAGTCCGCCCCACTCCACCCAGCTGATAGGATACAGACTCAGGAAGAAATACCCGGGAATACGCTGGATCGCAGATCTGCGTGACCCCTGGACTGATATCTACTATTACAAAAAATTCTACCCCACCCCGCTTTCAAGGATGATCGACAGCTCATGGGAAAAAAGAGTGCTTCAAAAGGCTGATATAATTACAACAGTCGGAGGATCTCTTAAAACTCTGCTGGGATCGAAAGCTGAAGGAATAGAGGAAAAGATTCATGTCGTATCAAACGGGTACGATCCGGATGATTTCAGGGGAATGAGTGCCGTTTTCCCCGAAATTTTCACAATATCCTACATTGGTTCCCTTTCCGCCATTCAGCCGGTAGACGGTTTCCTTGATGCCCTCAGAATCGTTTCAGGAAAAGGCATTCAATATAACTTATGCTTTACCGGCCCTGTGCCTCCCGATATCAGGAATACTCTCAGCCGCTGTGCCGGTGAGGCCAATATCAGCTTCACTCCCTTCTCAAGCCATCCGACAGCATTGAAAAACATGCTCGAAGCCAGTGCATTGCTTCTGATAATACCGGATCACGGGAGCTCCCGGAGTATAATTACGGGGAAAATATTCGAGTATCTTGCCGCGGGCAAACCAGTCATATGCCTTGGCCCGCCCGACGGCGATGCTGCAGGAATACTGAATGAAACGGGTCATGGCAAAACCTTTGATTACAACGACACGGCCGGGATTGCCGGATATATCGAAAAACTGGCGCTGAACAGGAACCCTTCACACATGCCTCCCCCTGAGTCGTATTCACGGAATAATATTGCAAAAAGAGTTGCAGAACTTCTTGAAAAATGAGAATCGGTGTTGTAGTCGATAATGAGCTTAATGATGACAAGCGTGTTCTGAAGGAGATCCATATCCTGCAGGAAGCCGGACACCAGGTTGCGGCGCTCTGCTTCGGATTTGACAATAAGGAATATCCGGCACCCGGTGATTTTGCCGTAAGCAGGATCAGGATCAGCAAACGCCTGAAAAACATCCTTTTCTTCCTTCTGAACAGCATTCCCGTCTACGAATGGATGTGGAGCAGAAAAATCAGCACTTTCATCTCCGTAAACCGGATCGAAGTGCTGCATGTACATGATCTATACATGTCGAAGGCAGCTGCAAAAGGAATTAAAAAGGCGGGGAGGAGCATTCCCATTGTACTTGATCTTCATGAGAATTACCCCTACGCGGTTACATCATACAACTGGACAAAGGGATTCCTCAGGAACCTGATAGCCAGACCTCTTGCCTGGCAGCGCAAGGAAAGGGAATATCTCGGCTATGCCTATAAAATAATAGTGCTGAGCGAGGATTTCAGGAATACTCTTACTGAAAGATATCCATCACTTGAAAAGGAAAGATTCGTTGTCTTCCCCAATGTGCCCGACCTCCTGCAAACAGACTCCGTCTCAGAAACAGCGCCGGGAATAGTACCGGACAGAAGCAGGCCGGTGGTACTGTATTTCGGTGTAGTTGCTGAACGGCGCGGTATTTTCGATGTTCTTAAGGTATTTGAAAAACTAGCGAGGGAAAACCATCCGTCGAGATTCCTGATAATCGGTCCGGTGGACAAAGCCGACAGGCAAAGGTTTTTTGAAATCATAAACTCTGAAAATCTCGACAACATAGTGTATTACATCCCCTGGATCGACCTGTCGGAACTGATGGTTTATCTCGACATTTCAGATATCTGCATCGCTCCGTTTCACAAGAATCCTCAGCATGAATCGGGAGTCGCAAACAAGGTTTTCGACTACATGCTCGGGAAAAGGCCTTTGATCGTTTCGGATTGCAAACCGCAGGCGGAAATTGTTGAAAAGTTCAAATGCGGGATAGTCTACAGAAACAATGAGGAACTGAAGGTGGCAATTGAAACATTGTCCGCCGATCCGGTACTCAGGAAAGAAATGGGGGATAATGCCTATAAGGCTGTAACTGAACATTTCAATCTGGCCATGGTAAAAAAAGAGCTTATCAGCCTGTATGACGAACTTCAGACTGCCTTTCATAAAACCTGAACAAAAAAGCCCTATGAATAAGGTAAGACAAAAAAGATTCGAAAAAACTCTCAGTTTTGTAAAAAAACACCTTAAAACTGACGAAGCAATACTTGATCTTGGAAAAACAAATAAACTGTCCGATTTTCTCAGGCAGAACGGCTATGTTAATCTGGCAAATACAAGCGGCGAGGATCTGGATGTTGATTTTCAAATTGTTACAAAGTATCGGGCCATAACGGCTTTCCAGATTTTCGAGCATATGTTCGCTCCCTTCAACCTGTTGAATTCATCCGAAGGAAAATTGATAGCGTCAGTACCTTTAAGACTATGGTTTGCAAAGGAATACTGGAATGTCAATGACAGGCGGGACTGCCATTATCATGAGTTTTCAATCAGGCAGTTCAACCATCTGCTTGAAAGGACAGGATGGAAAATAAAAGACTATCAACTCTGGAAATCCTACGATAAATCGTGGGGCATAAGGCCTTTGCTACGAAGATTTTACCCAAGGTTTTATATCGTTTATGCCGAAAAACAGATATTACAAGCCGACTCAGAAGAATGAAGGGATACTGCCGGTCAATTCCTTTTACTATACCTGGATCGGAAATTCATTTGTTTCACTTACTTTTAGGTTTTGATAGCTGCCATTTTCGCTTATGTTGAATCCGATCAGGCAAAGCATTAAAGGGTCTGTCATTTACGGACTGGGAAACATAGCCGTCAAGGTTGTGGGATTTCTCCTGATCCCTCTTTATACCGATCCCAGGTACTTTTCGGTGGATGACTTCGGGATAATTGCCGTTCTCGATATCTCCGGACTGATACTTATCTCCCTTATGGCTTCCGGGCTTCCCCAGAGCATGATGAGATGGTATTGGGACAAGGATTACTCATCCGACAGGAAGGGAATCTTCTTCATGTCGCTCTCCATCCAGATACTGATAAGTTTATTGTTCTGCACCCTGCTGATTCCTGCAAGCCGTCCCCTGTCAAGAGCTATCTTCGACACGGATATCATGTCGGATGCCATCAAACTGCTGGTTTTATCCTCCGCACTTCAGGCAATAAACAACCTTATAAACTCCCTGATGAGGGTACAGGCAAGGGCGGCTCTCTTTTCAGTGTCAAACCTGCTGAAGCTGATAACCGTGCTTGGCCTTACAATATATTTTATCACGGCCAGGGGCATGGGAATAAAGGGTATCTATCTTGCCCAGGTTATCGGTAACCTGCTGTTTGTAGTTTTCCTGTCAGCTTATACAACACGGAACTGCAAACCCTTTTTTAACCGTGCCCTGATGGCTTCAATGAGCCGTTTCGGCTTCCCCTTGATGATGGCAAACCTGGCAACAGCCGTTCTGACTGCCGTCGACAGGTACGCGCTTAACTCAATGGCCCTGCTGAAATTTGTGGCCATTTATACCATGGCCTACAAAATAGCATCGGTGCTGAAACTGGTGATAGTCGATTCGATAAAGATGGCTCTCACTCCCATGGCACTGAAAAAGATGAACACCACCGACAACCACCTGTTCTACAAAAAGTCAATGCTGTATTCATCATACGTTTTGATGCTGGGTATAATCACAATTTCCCTTTTTTCATACGAAATACTTAAGATAATAGCCAAATCGGCCAGTTTCTGGAGCGCCTGGATGGTGGTGCCCATCCTTGCCCTTTCGGTATTCTTTGTGAATATGAGGGAGACTACCAGTTACGGCCTGCTGATCAAAAGGAATTCAAAAGTGATCGGGATCAATGTAGTGATCGCGACAGTACTCAACATTATACTCAACATCCTGCTTATTCCGGTATGGAATGTTTTCGGAACGGCTATAGCCACCCTCCTGACTCAGTTTGTTTACTGGCAGCTGAACTACCATTTTTCCCAGAAAGAGTATTTTATCCCTTACGAACTCAGGAAAATGACAATGATGTTTGTAACAGGAACAATACTGTCGTTTGCAGGGCTGGTGCTTAACGAAATTAACCTTGTGCCGCGACTTCTTCTGAAGTTAATGTGTATTGCCGGATTTCCATTCATCCTGTATGTCCTCAACTTCTATGAACCGGCTGAACTGCAGGTTGTAAAAGGACTTGTACGAAAATGGTCCGATATCCGGAAGCTGGGCGAAAATCTGAGGTCGCTCAGGGACACTGAGGAAGAAATTTAAAAGGCTGCCGCGATCAGGCCTGCATAATACAGCTTAATTAGGTAATTTTGCCAGATATACCCATTGATTATGGAATTAAAAGAAAGGATCAAGCCGGCACTGCCGCACATCATTGCACTGGCGCTTTTCACCCTCCTGGCGTTCGTGTACTTCTACCCGGTGCTCGAAGGAAAGGTGCTTCAGGCAAACGACACCACGGTATCAAACATCAACGCGAAGGAAATAAGGGATTACCGTGAAAAGTACAACAAGGAAGCTCTCCGGACAAACTCCATATTCAGCGGGATGCCTGCTTACCTGATATCTACCAAATACCCCGGCAACCTGTTAAAACATGCCGACAACGCTCTCAGAGTTTTCAAGATGCCGGTATCTGTCCTCTTCCTGTCAATGGCAGGATTCTATCTTCTGCTGCTGATGTTCGGACTTAACCAACGGCTTTCCATTGCAGGAGCAATTGCCTTTGCCTTTTCTTCATTCTTCTTTCAGATACTTGCTGCCGGACACAACACACAGGCTATCGCGCTGGCATACATGGCTCCTGTGATAGGGGGAGTCTGGTACGCCTACCGCCGCGATGCAATAAGGGGAGCCTTGATCACAGCTTTCTTCCTGACCCTTGAGCTTATCGCGAACCATCTTCAGATAAGCTACTACGCTGCTATGATCATCCTTGTGTTCATTATTACCGAATTCATCTGGTCATTGAAGGAAAAAGCCTTCCCGAAGTTTCTGAAGACATCACTTATTATGCTTATCCCGCTTGCACTGGCTGTGGGTATCAACTTCGCCAACCTCAATACCGTGAGGGAGTATGGCAAATACTCGATCAGGGGCAAGTCGGAACTGCAGGCGGAACACAGTAATGTGTCGGCCGGACTCGACAGGGATTATATAGTTCACTGGAGCTACGGAGTTGACGAAACAATGAACCTTCTTATCCCCAACTACAAGGGCGGCTCCTCAAAGCCCTTCGACAGGGATTCGGAAACGGTAAAGGTACTCAGACAGAACAACGCGGCTGAGTACTCTAACCAGATGCTGAAGTACTGGGGAACACAACCCTTTACAGATGGACCTCATTACATGGGTGCGATAGTGATTTTCCTGTTCGTCCTTGGACTGGTTGTAGTAAAAGGAAGGGAAAAATGGTGGCTTCTGACAGCCACAGTGTTGTCGGTGATGCTGTCGTGGGGTAAGAATTTCATGCCCTTCACCAACCTTTTCATCGATTTCTTCCCCGGCTACAACAAGTTCAGGGCCGTTTCAATGACTCTGGTGATGGCCCAGTTCTGCATCCCGCTTCTCGGCTTCCTGGCGCTGCGGAACTATATGAACGGCTTCCTGCCGAAGAAAACCCTGCTGAAAGGACTTAAAACGGCTGCCGGGATCACAGGAGGGATAGTTCTTCTTGTGCTGATCTTCCCGGGAATTGCCGGTTCGTTCCTGAACCCAATGGAGAACGGTTTACCCGACTGGCTTAAGGATGCACTTGTAAGCGATCGCAAAGGTTTGCTGAGAGCCGACAGCTTCAGGTCTCTCCTTTTCATCGTGCTTGGCGCCGGAACACTGTTCGCTTTTGTTGAGGGTAAGCTGAAAAAAGAATACGCGACCCTACTACTGGGAGCTCTGATACTTTTCGATCTGTGGGGAGCAGGAAAAAGATACCTGGGAGCCGACCGCTTTGAAAGGCCTTCAGTGATACAGAAATCATTCACCCCCGGAATTGCCGACAATGAAATACTTAAAGACCAGTCATACAAACGAGTGCTAAACCTTACCACCTCTGTGTTCAATGATAACTCTCCCACCTCGTGGTTCCACAAATCGATAGGAGGTTATCACGGGGCAAAGCTTAAAAGATATCAGGAACTTATCGATTCAACCATAAGCCGCGAACTGGGAATGTTCCAGACCGCCTTTCAGAATGCCGGACAAATAAGGACCGTGGAAGAACTGAGTGACCACCTGATACCTGTCTTCAGCAACACGACAGCCCTGAACATGCTGAATACAAAATATGTCATTGTCGATCCACAGTCGCCGCCGGTTATAAATCCGAATGCCCTCGGAAATGCATGGTTCGTGGCAAAAGCACATATGGCCGCCAATGCAAATGAGGAGCTTGCCGCCTTAAAAACTGTCAATCCCGCCACTGAAGCAGTAATTGACTCAAGGTTTAGTGAATATGTCAGGGCTGCTCAATACGAAGTTTCGGAAAGCGACCGGATCGAACTGCTGTCATACCAGCCAAACGAACTGATATACAGGTATGAAACAGGAGGAGAAAGACTTGCTGTCTTCTCGGATATTTATTATCCTGAAGGATGGCTTTGTTATGTCGACGGAAACGAAAGTGATCATTTCAGGGCAAACTACGTTCTAAGGGCAATGGTCCTTCCCGGAGGCAGCCACGAGCTGAAATTCGTATTCGAACCCCCAAGCTATATCAACGGCAACAAGATATCGCTGGCAAGCTCGATTATCCTGATCCTGCTTGTTGCAGGATACTTCGCTGCCGGATTCTTAAAAAATAAGAGAAGCGAGGGATGACAAAGGGCCTGACATGTCCGTTATGCTCATCCGCCGGGCCTTCCCGGTATCTCACATGTACCGACTACCTGGTGAGCATGGAAAGCTTCGACCTTTATAAATGCCCTCAATGCGGTTTTGTTTTTACCCATAACCCTCCCGCTGAAGAAGATTCAGGCCGGTATTACGACTCTCCGGAATACATATCCCACGACGACAAGGCCGGGGGATTTGTGAACATGATATACCTTCAGGCAAGGAAAATAATGCTTGCCCGCAAGAAACAACTGGTTGAGAAGAACACAGGGATTAGCGGAGGAAGCATACTTGACATAGGATGCGGAACCGGATGGTTCGCCGGAACTATGAAAAAAGCCGGCTGGAAAGTCACAGGGATTGAGCCTAACGGGAAGGCCGGGGATTTTGCATCAGCCCATGCCGGCATAGATGTTCTGCATCCTTCAGCAATTTCCGAACTGCCCGGAGAAAACTTCGACTGCATTACAATGTGGCATGTCCTTGAACATTTTAACAATCCTGTAAATTATATATTTGAGATAAAAAGACTTTTGAAGCCGGGAGGCTTGTGCATTGCCGCCCTGCCTAACTGCATCTCGTACGATGCCATGCATTACGGGAAAGATTGGGCTGCATGGGATGTACCCCGGCATCTGTGGCACTTCACTCCCGCCACCTTCAGAATCTTTGCTGAAAAGGCAGGATTTATCATCCGAAATACGGTTCCGCTTCCCCTCGATGTTTTCTATATCTCTGCCCTGAGTGAAAAGAACAGACGATCGCTGATGCCTTTTGTGAAAGGAATGATAAAGGCTTTGGTTTTTTCGCTTAAATCTTTATGTGACAAGGAAAAAAACAGCTCACTGATCTATTTTCTTGAAACAAAAGACTGACCGGGATTTACTCACAATTCTAATAACGGTCGAGCCATCTGTACTTGCGGGCACTGTCGCCAAACTTGACTGCAACAGTAAATTCATGAGTGCCGTAGGTAATACGCTGTATCTCCTGAAGAGTGAAGTCGAATGAATATCCTATGTGAATATTGGTATAGCTCAACCCGAAATTGGCAATGAGGGCTTTTGTCGTCCTGTATGAAAGACCTGCCCATATCCTCTGGTCATAAATATAATTAAGACCAATGTCAGCCAGAGGCTTCAATTGTTCCGACATCATTATTAGAGCGGAGGGAGACAGTTCCGTTTTATCGGCTACATAAAAGAAATATGACCCGAAAAGGTAATAATGCCTGTCCATACTGAAATTCCGGTAGGCTTCATTGCCTATTTTGGCAGCCGCACCGAATATCTGCTGGGTTGAAAACCCTGCATTGTAACTGGGATTGAGAATATATATCCCGAAATCGGCGTCGGTAACAAAGACACCCCTGCGAAGCTCATTGTTCAACCAGGGATCGCTTGGATCTTCAAAAATTATTTCCTTTTCATTTATCTTGAAATGATAAGCTGTAGCAGCAAGACCCATAGAAAGCTGAGTGTTGCTCTTTATCCACATGTGGTAAGAGTATGTCCCCTGGAAACCCGTGCGGTGGACAATTCCGTTCCTGTCGCTGAAAACATAGCCTCCGAGTCCTACCTTGCCGTCAGTCTTGGGCCGGTAGACATTTCCTCTGGAAGTACTTCTGAGATGGTATTTTTTCTTCAGGAATCTGCCCTGACCGCTGAATGAGAATGTCCGTGGAGCGCCTATATAACCTATCCATTGTTCCCTGGCTGTAAGGTTAACGCTTGAATAACCGTCGGAACCTGCCACGGCGGGATTTATAAGAAACTTGTTGTAAAGATACTGGCTGTACAATGGCAGCTGCTGTCCCGATGCGAGCGCAGTACAGAGTATCAATGCCGAAAATAAAGCCAGTTTCTTCAAATCAGTTTCTGTTAATTATTTCACAATGGTAATGTTGCCTATGATGGGTTTCCTTCCGTTATGCAGATTAATTATGTAATGATAGGAATCCATCGGCAGAAGCGTGCCGTTGCTCCTTCCGTCCCAGGGCACGGGATATCCCCTGCCCGACTTCCAGATGGTTTCACCCCACCTGTTGAATATGGTAACCTCCATTTCGGGATAGAGCTCCCTGAGTCCTATGTTCCAGACGTCATTGATATTGTCGCCGTTGGGTGAAATTGCATTCGGAATTTGCAGACACAGGTCACTCACCGCTTCAATTGTAACGGAGCTGCTTACACTGCACCCGTTTGCATCCGTAACGCTCAGGGTATACACACCGCTCACCACATCACTTATATCAGGCATTGTCGAATTGTCCGACCACAGGTAGGTATAAGCTGAGCCGACACCACCGGTTACCATGGTTCGTATCCGGCCGTTGGGCATGTCGGTACACTGAGGCCGGGTAACGGCAAATGATATAGCAATTGAGTCGGGTTCGGTAAGCAGAATAGTGGTGTCGGCCGTACATCCGTTCGAATCGACCGTTATAACTTTGTAATAACCTGCCGCAAGCCCGCCGCGATTACTTCCAACCTCGCCATCAGACCACAGATAATCGACACTTCCCGCATTATTGACGACTTCAACGGATATTGAACCCGTTTTTCCACCGGCACAATTAATATTATATTCTCCGGTAAGGCTCTCTGAAGTTGTAAACGTAATCCCAAAAAGACCCGGTTCTTCAAGATAAATTGTGTCGGTTACGCTGCACATCTTGCTGTCGGTAATGTTCAGAATATATCTTCCCGCCTTTAGTCCTGAAATGATGCTGTTTGTTGATGTGAATCCGTCCGGACCCTCCCATGAATAGACATACGGAGGCGTTCCGCTGGTGGGATTTATCTGGATGGAACCGTCGGAATGACCATAACAGGTGATATTGAATCCGTTATAATCCGACACAACAGGTTCGTACGTGAGCAGAGGAGGATCTTCGATCATAATGCTGGCGGATTTCTCACAAGCGTTGGCATCGGTAACCACAACATGATATTCACCCCGGGTTAAGCCCGAAATATCCTTTGTCACTGCGTCATTCGACCACAAATATGTATATGGTTCTATTCCTCCGGTGACTTCCAGTTCTATTGAACCATTGTCGAAATCTGAAGTCTGACATGTTATATGACTGGGTATCAGTTTAATGTCTATTGCAGAAGGCTCTGTCAGTGTGATGTCCGTTTCGGCAACGCATCCGTTGAGATCGGTGACCAGAATGTGGTAGGTTCCTGCCGTAAGACTGGTCTGATCCTGCTCGCCGTCCACTATCCCCGATCCGTCGGAGCTAGTCCAGACGTAGCTGTAAGAACTTCCACTTCCCCCTGAAACAGTCAGATATGCGCTGCCTGTGCCTCCGTTACAGTTGATGTTGAAGGAACCATCGTCAGAGACGGATGAAGTGACACCGGGCACAAGTAGCTCAGGCTCCTCAAGAGTAAATTCCGGCATAGGAGTGAGGATGCATCCATTGATATCCGTAACCATACATGTGTATGTGCCTGCCTTCAACCCCGATATATCACGGGTATTTGCAGAAAATCCGTTGTCTCCCGTCCATGAATAGGTATAATTACCTGATCCTCCGGTGACCTGGATATTAATATATCCGTCGCTTGCCCCGTTGCATGAGATGTTGAACGCCATGTCGTTGCTGAGCGACACCTCGCTGGAGACAAGTTCCATTCCGGGAGGATCTTCCAGCGTTATGCTGTCAGTTTTTGTGCATCCCATGAAATCGGTGACCAGCACATAATACTTGCCTGCCGGAATGCTGTCGAGCGTGCTTTCATTGTTACTTACCGTCAGCGATCCGGATTCAGGATACCAGAAGTACGTGTAAGGAGCAGTCCCGCCAGTAGCCATGGCGGTAACAAAGCCATCGCTATACCCGCGGCATGAGATATTCGACTCCCCGTAGTAACTGACTTCCATGCTAAGCTGTATCGGATCCGGTTCATTCAGATTTACCTGCCTTATCGTTTCACAGCCGTTTATATCCCTGACCATAAGAGTGTAAGTCCCGGCTCTAAGGTTTTCACAAACCCTGAATGTCGTTGGAATGTCCGTATCATAATTTCCTGAGAAAACGCCGGTGTGCAATGTATCTGTACCATTCCGGACAAGCCAGTATTCATATGGGTAAGTGATCCCGTCCCTTACATAAATCCTTGCCAGTCCGTCACTTCCGCCGGGACATGAAACATGGATATTCGGAAGAACAGGAATCGGTATGATCCTTGGACTGGCGCTCAGATTGGCGATACTGATGGAAGAATCGCCCTCGCAACCAAGGTTGTCAGTTACATTCAGCCAGTAGTACCCTGCATAAAGGTTGGCAATAACAAGTGAGTCTTTCATGGTGTAACCAACAGGTCCTCTCCAGTCGATGGAATAAGGACCGGCACCTCTTGAGATTCTTGCCATAAGGGTTGCACGACCACCAATGCTTTCACAGGTGAAAGGCTCAAGGATATCAATGCCCCTGACTGGCCTGGGATGAAGCTGAACCTCCTGAACGACTGGTTTTCCGGCCGGACAGTTAAGTCCTTCAACTTTAGGAGTTATACTGAAGAATACCGACTGAACTGTATCGTTTGTATTACTATACTTAAAGGACAGAACATCTCCCGGGATCATTCCGGTGCCAGGGCCGGGATCTTCTGTCACAACTCCCGACGGAACAGCTATGTCATAATCAAACCTTATCTCACCGGAAGTCATTACAGTGGGTGATTCGAGCCGTATGGCCGTAAGTTCGCCATAGCAGATGGCAGGATTTACATTGACTGGCACTGCCCGCGGGGTGGGATTCACCCATATATCTGCACTATAAGGTGATCCTGAGCACCTTATAGCTCCAGACCGTGTTACAATATAGGGTGATACAGTATAGGTGACCTTTTGTGGCCGGTCGCTGATATTATCAATTAATTCCAGTATCTTTTCCCCTGTCAGATACCCAATCGTGCCGGCTTGTGTATTAGATATGTTAACACTATCCGGAAACTCGGCTACGACAGTGTAATCGAATCTCAGGGGTAAAGTTGCCTGGGTTATGCTGCGTATTTCAGTATTTGTTATGGTACTGTCACATATTATGTTATCCTCTGTCACCAAATACACAGTTGGTGTCGGCTCAACCCAGATATCAATATCATAGGCAGATCCTGTGCATCGTACAGTCCCAGACTGTGTTACGGTATAAGGTACTACCGTATAGGTAAGCCTCTGTGCCTGGTTACTGAGATTATCGATACGTTCCATTATTTTTCCGCCTGACAGATAGCCTGTTCTTCCGTCTTGCATATTAATAATATTTACACTATCCGGGAAAGCTGTGTATACCGAATAAGCAAACTGCACGGGCAGTGTCGGATTGGTAATGCTCCTCATTTCAATTTGAGTCACATCATTATCGCAGATAGTATCCTGTACAGGTATAAAATACATTGTCAGTACGGGCTCAACCCATACTTCCATGGTTGTCTGTTTACCGGTACACCTGACTTCATCTGATTCATCAACAGTATAAGGAGTAAAGGTAATAATAATTCGTTGTGCCTTATTGCTCAAATTATTAAAAGTCTCATTAATAAAAGCTCCGTTTAGAAGAGATGAGCCGGAACCCGATGTTGTTATCTGAAGGCTGTCAGGTTCATCAACGTCTATATGGTAATCAAATCTCACCGGGAAAATTGGCTGGGTAGGAGATTCAATCTTAATATTGGTGGACTGCCCACTGCAAATTGTATCCTGCGAAGGGAGTAGTGTAAGCCGGGGGACAGGCTCAATCCAGATTGTCTGGATTTTAGTTGTTGTATTGTTACAGTTATCTGTTAATGTCCAGGTCCTCTTTATAAACCCGGCCTGATCACAATCAACAAGTCCTGAATCATCATCAGTATATGTAGCTTCTAATCCGGTAGAACAATTATCTGTTTCATCATTAACATCACCTGTTACATCAGGTGAAATATCGTAGCTGCAATCAGCAGTGCGACAAATAACAATATCGGCCGGAACTGTGAATTCAGGCGGAGTCTGGTCACTACCGGAATGCTGAATGATCTGACCCGTTAGTTCATTGCCGCACTCATCTATTATCGTGAAAGTATAGGTAACAGTCCAGCCGCAGTCATCTCCTGTTACGGCAGTACCCGTAAGCACAGCAGTAACAGCGCCGCCGCACGCGCTATTGTAACCGGCTGCAGCAGCCTCAGCATCAAAAACAGGTGTACCATCCGGAGGAGTAACTGCATCAACATAGCAGGCATCGATACCGGTGGTTCCATCCGGAGCAGTTCCCGAAGGAGCAGTCTGATTACCGCCGGAATGCACAATAGTCTGTCCACTTAGTTCATTACCACAGACATCTGAAACTTTGAAGGTATAGGTAACAGTCCAGCCGCAGTTATCTCCCGTAACCTGGGTATTGGTTAATGTAGCGGTAACA
>JAAYQC010000234.1 GCA_012519515.1 Bacteroidales bacterium
CCATAGTCGCACAGGTACGAACAGTACCGTCATCATTAAACAAATACGGTGTATAATCGGCATTGTTGTAAGGCACAAACGAATTGAGCAAATACAGGCACGGATCGCTGTACCATCCTGGCGTGGAACCGGTCAGCGGAACCTCGTCGGTCACACCGTTTCCGTTCGGATCCTGTGTCTTAAAAGCTACGAGCATATTATAGAATTCTTCGGTTGTTTCAGGAGCATCAAGCCCAAGCGCCTCCAGCCAGTCGCAGTTAACCCACATTTTTTTACTGTACTCTGTATGATAGCTGACTTCGGAATTTGGTATGCCGTAAATGTTGCCGTCCGCCTGAGTTACCGCGGTAAGTAAATTGGGCATCTCCTCAAGGCAATCGTTGAACCAATAGCTATAATTCTCTATCAACTCATTTAGCGGAATAAGTATTTTTTCGTTCATACCATAATTCGCAACATCAGCCTGGGAAAGTCCTGCATGCCAAATAATATCAGGATAATCGTCGCTCGCAAGGATAACCTGTTTTCGTGTAACAGCATCGGCCGCGCTGACATATTCGATGTCGAGTTTGATGCCGGTCTGCTCAAGTATCCACTGCAGGACAACATTGTTCTCTACCGAATAATCAACATTGTCAAATGCTTTTACAAACAGACATGAAAGTGTCACAGGTTTCGACACGATTGGAAGCGTGCCCAGCTCGGTCACTGGCGAATCAGCTGAGATCACTAACCCGCCCTTGCTTTCTTTTCCCTTTGTTTGTCCCCCTTTGGTCTGCTCTTGAACGCATCCTGTAGCCACACAAATCATGGCGCAGCACAGAATCATTATCAAAATCTTCTTCATATTTTCTCCATCTCCTATTGTCTGAGTTTTTAATTTTATAGTGCAAAATGTATGCACCGATGTCCTTATTGTTATTCAAAAGGCTGTATACAGGCTGCCAATCAACCTTTAATCGAACCGATCATAATTCCCTTAACGAAGTGCTTTTGAACAAACGGATATATACACAGCATCGGAACCGTTGATATTACAATACAGGAATACTTCAGCACATATTGCAATTGCTGTAGTCGGGCATAATTATCTGCAGGCATAGTCCTTATAGTTTCAGCCGAAAGCTGCTTCGTCGACAAGAGGAGATTTCGTAGGACAAGTTGCAACGGTAGCATATCATCCGATCTGAGATATACAATAGCATTGAAGTATCCGTTCCAGTAACCCACGGCGTACATGAGTAGTGCCACCGCGATGATCGCTTTTGACAACGGCAGAACTATCCTCCATAGCATCTTGAAATCGCTACATCCGTCTATGCTGGCAGCTTCATACATCTCGACCGGAATGTTCGACTGGAAATAGGTCCGCATGACGATCATAATCCATACACTGATACCATCGACCAGTACCAAGGCCCAAATTTTGTCGACTAGGCCCAGCTTATTAACAACCATGAATGTTGGTATCAGACCCCCATTAAAAAGCATTGTGAAAGCAAACAGGAACATAATCCAGTTGCGCCCCGGCATATTCTTGCGTGACAACGGATACGCCGCCAGAATGGTGAGTGTCGTGTTGAGAACAGCACCCACCACCACATAGATGAGTGTGTTCTTGTAAGCAACCATGATTGCCGAGTTTTTGAAAGCAGTTTCATATCCTTCCAGCGACAGCTTGGTCGGCCAAAGATAAACACCTTCCACAAGAGCTTCCGGCGAACTGAAGGACGCTGCCAAAATGTGTATTGCGGGAATTATAACAATAAGCGCCGAAAAAATAAGGATGAACCATTTTATAATCGAAAACATGACCTCGCCGAATGATACCGATTCAGCATTCACCATAGACTTGTCTCCCCTACTTTCTTGCATATGCGGTTGAACACCACAATAAATACAAAATTAATCGTTGAATTGAACGCTCCGATCGCAGCGGCGTAGCTATACTGTACACCTTCTATTCCGATTTTATACACGTATGTTGATATGATCTCGGAAACCGATAAATTTGCCGGCGTTTGCATTATAAGTACCTTTTCAAATCCAACACTCATGATTGATCCAAAGGAGAGAATCAGCGTAATGATAATTGTCGGCATGATACCTGGGATGTCAATATGCCATATCTTCTGGAATCTGGAGGCGCCGTCTATAGTCGCAGCCTCCTTAAGCTCCGAGTCTATTGACGACAGCGCCGCAATATACAAAATGGCACTGTAGCCAGCACTTTGCCACACTCCCGACCATACATACAGATGTTGGAACGAGCTTGCCTTTCCCAATATGTTTATCGGCTCCACACCAATGCTTTTCAAGAATATGTTTACTATACCAAATTGTTCATGGAATACCTGCGAGAAAATAGCTATCAGAACAACCACCGACACAAAGTAAGGTGCAAAGGTTACGGTCTGGATAAACTTCTTCACACGGGCGTTTTTACATTCGTTCAACGCAAGCGCGAGAATGATCGGTATGGGGAATCCTGCCACCAATGCATAGAGACTGAGCGTTATTGTGTTGAAAAAAATAGTCTTAAAGTTCGGTGCATTAAAAAACATCTCGAAGTATTTGAATCCTACAAACTCGCTGCCAAAAACACCTTTTCGGATGCTGTAATCCTCGAATGCCATTGCAAGGCCCGACATCGGCAAATATCGAAATATAATCAGCCACGTACTTGGCGCAATGAGCAAAACATACAACTGCCAGTTTCGGCGCACCTCTGCCAATTTTCTATTGCGTAGTCTAACCGAATTTCTCTTGTTTCGCATTGCATTAATCTTCATAATTCTATACTTTCATCGCAGCCGCTCTTTATAGCGATCGGACTTGCACAAATCTGCTCTTTCGTAAGCCGTCAGCCCATTTCTTCATCTGCATCACTGCTGCCTGACTCTCTTTTTTCGGATGACAAAGAATATTATGAGAAACACTGCCAACACAGCTACACCTATTCCAGGCAGTATCAGCCCAAAATTTCTTGTTTTGCTTTCTTGTTTGGCTTTATTCTCTTGCTTCGACTGTTCCGAACCGGGCACGGTTTTTTCGGAAGCAGGAACATCGCCCTCAACGAAAGCCCCTCTACCAATCGAAACCACATTAGTACTGTTGCCACTGAATTTAGTATTCTCACAGGTCAGCCAGAACCCGACGAAGATTGCGCCACCATCTTTGCTGGCCTTATTATTCTTGAATAAGGCGTCCTCTACGATCATATCATAACCGTACAGCGCACCGCCGAGATCTGCAGCACTGTTGTCGTCAAAGTCAGTCCCCTTCACTACCATAAAACCAGTCAACGCACCGGCAGCACCGCCTAGTTTAGCGCTATTGTTTCTCATTTTTCCGCCTGTGACATATAGGCTTCCGCTATAATTACACACAGCGCCACCTGTGCCGTCAGTCAAATCAGCCGTGTTACCGTTAAATATACTGTTTTCTAATCTTATATCTCCTTTCTGGTTGAAAACGCCACCGCCGGAAATAGCTTTGTTGTTCTTAAAGACACTGTCTTTCACCTCTATCAGGCCGTTATCCGTGTAAACACCGCCTCCGACTATCGATACGCTGTTGCTTTCGAAGGTCACATCCAATACTTCTATATCGCCTGTTATGGTACCAACGCCGCCACCTGCGCGCGAGACGTTATCCCGCATCGTGCCACCGATAACCGAGACCCGGCCACCGACATTGCAGATCGCGCCGCCCGTGCCGTCAGTCGTGTTCGTAACATTTCCAGCATAATCACAGGCTGTCGACATGACAACCCCTTCACTACAGAATAATGCACCACCTGAATATGCACTGCAGTTTTTAAAGCTACATTTTTTAACTGTAACTGTCCCCACATCGGTGTAGATTGATCCGCCTACACTTACCGCAGTATTGTTGTCAAACGTAACACCCAAAGCATCGATCCCGCCCGAAAGCGTGCCGATCACACCGCCCCTGAAGGCTGTATTGCCGTTCATCTTTCCGCCCTGTATCTCTACTTTACCGCTGATGTTGCAGATCGCGCCGCCCGCGCCGTCTTTGGTGCTTACTGTGTTATCCGTAAAATCAACGTCGAATGTTTTTACCAAGCCCTTGTTATTGAATATCGCCCCACCCGATTTGGCGCTATTTCCGCTGAAGGAACCCGAATCTACATTGACTGTTCCCTTATCCGAGTAAATCGCACCGCCCGTGCTTGTGGCCTGATTGCCTTCAAACCGGCTGTCGTTCGCCGATGTAGTCCCGCTAACATTGCATATTGCACCGCCAACATCGTCGGCACTATTCGCGCTGAAGCTGCTGCTCGAAACCGTGATCAGCCCACTGTTGTTAAAGACCGCACCACCCGATTTGGCATGGTTCGATCCGAAGGAAGAGTCTGATACCTTTATTTCTCCACTATCGGTTGAAACTGCGCCACCAAGTTCGGTCACAC
>JAAYQC010000015.1 GCA_012519515.1 Bacteroidales bacterium
CACCGACCATCAGGCTCTTGCCAGGAGCCAGGTTCCCGTGAAGGTTCAGCTTGGAGCCTCCATTACCGAAGGCCGCGGTGCTGGAAGCAAACCCGATGTAGGTCGTCAGGCTGCCATGGAAAACATCGACGATGTGATGAAATCCATAGGAGGCAATACCAAGATGGTGTTCCTGACGACAGGAATGGGAGGCGGCACCGGCACCGGTGCAATACCCGTTATCGCCAAAGCCTGCAGGGAAGCGGGATATCTTACCGTGGCAGTGGTCACAATACCCTTCAAGTCGGAGGGCAAGGTAAGGATCAACTATGCCATTGAAGGGATTAGCCATCTCGGAGAGCATGTGGATTCGCTTCTTGTAATAAACAATGAAAAACTAAGGGAGATCTATGGCGATCTCGGGGTGTCGGCGGCATTTGCCAAGGCCGACGATATCCTGGCAACCGCGGTGAAAGGTATTGCAGAGATCATAACTGTGGCAGGTTATATAAATGTTGATTTTGCTGATGTCGAGACCGTGATGAAGGACTCGGGCGTGGCAATAATGGGAATGGGTATGGCTTCGGGCGAAGACAGGGCCCTGACTGCCATTGAGAACGCTCTTGCTTCACCTCTTCTGAATTCAAACGACATAACAGGAGCAAAGAGCATTCTTGTGAACATAGCCTCAGGTTCGGGGGGTAATGAACTGACCATGGACGAACTCGGGCAGATCACCGACTATATGTATGAGGTCTCATCGGAAGACGCGCTGATAATAAGAGGTCTGTCACAGGATGACAGCCTTGGCGAGGAGATCAGCGTAACCGTCATTGCAACCGGCTTCCCCTCAAACAGCATCCTGACACCCTACAAGAAGCCAAAACCCAAAAAGGTTGAGCTTCTCGCGGAGCTGCATCCCATTCCTCCCCATATCATTCCCGACAGGGGGGAAAACACTTTCTCGGTTGTTCAGAAAACCCAGAAGCAGGAAGTGCCGGATTATGATGAGGAGAAGCAGGGCAGGCTCAGATTCAGTCCCGGCGAGATTGAAGAAATGACGCTCATGCGCAACAAGAGGGAATCGGATCTTATTGAAGAGAGGGAAAGCCAGAAGTCAACCCTTCAGAAGGTAAAGCATATGCAGAATTTTTTCAGGAAGGAAGGACTCTCCAGCAATATAATTAAGGACAACATCGAAGCATTTGAGGATGTCCCGGCATATATAAGGCGTAACATGTCGCTTCAGACCAGGGAAAAGGAAGCCGAAGTGAAAGTCTCAAAGTACACCCTCGAAGAGCTTGCCGATGGTCAGGGGCCTGTGCTGAGAGAAAACAACGCCTATCTCAACGATAATGTCGACTGATAAATAAAGTCTGATTTATGGAAGCGGGGGGGTGTTGCATGCGACACCCCCTCTGTTTAAAAGGCTTACAGTCCGCCATGCTTACAGAAATTTCATATATTTGCGGCTGATGAGGAGAACACTGGCAATATTGCTGCTTACCTGCCTGACGCCTGTTTTTAGTGCAGGGGCTCAGGATACTGTCAGGCACAGGATAATCGAAATGTGGAAGCTTTCTCCCGATCAGACCGAAGAGCTCAAAGTTCCTTTCGACACCACCTTTTCGCTTTTCCATCAATACCGCCTTGCCGATAAGTATTCGCCACTGAATGCTTCCCCCGGCAGCTACGGCCTTCCCTTTTACCAACTTAATTTTTTCGACAGGGTGACAGACCCCGACAAATACCTTGGCTGGTACTATTATCCTTTCATGTACCAGCCCGGCAACTACCTGTTTATGAACACCCAGGTCCCTTTTACCGAATTAGTCTGGACATACGGTGGTTTGCGAGATCAGGCAGAGCAGACATTCAGGATCAGGCACTCACAGAATGTAAACAGGAAACTGAATTTTGCACTTGTCTACGACATAGTGTACAACCTTGGGCAATATAATTACCAGCAGTCGAGCGACAAGAGCTTTGCTTTCAACGGATCGTACAGGGGCGACAACTACAAGGCTTATTTTGCTTATGGCTTGAAC
>JAAYQC010000223.1 GCA_012519515.1 Bacteroidales bacterium
CCCAAGTGGCCAAACATGAGAGAAGATACAACGAAACAGCTAAGACCTCATTGGACTTTAAATCCCCAAATCAAATTGTAGATGAGTTTTTCTCAAAGTGTAACATATGTCTTGACAACTAAGACTTCATAAAAACTAATGCAACAAAATCTAAAGACAGCTTTGATAAAATGTGGTATCATATATTGGTATTTTACAACCTAGTCATAAAAAGGAGGATAAAAAGATGTGTTCATCATTGTGGGGTAAAAACGTCATTCTCGGTGAAAATGTAAGAATCGGAGAAAACGTAGTCATTGGTCATAACTGTATTATTGAGGATAACGTTACTATTGGCAATAACACGTTTATTGATAGTAATACTATAATTAGAAGTTTTTCGTCTGTTGGCGCAAACAGTAATATCGGAAGTGGCTGCATTCTTGGCGAATACTGGAAGGATTTCTATAAGGATCATAAAAAACACGAGCATCACCTAGTTATAGGAGAGAATGCTCTTATTCGTAGCGGCTCCATTATCTATGCGGGATCGACAATTGGCGATAGTTTTCAAACAGGACATCAAGTGACTATACGTGAAAAAACGCTGATTGGAAACAATGTGAGTATTGGAACATTGTCTGATATTCAGGGGAATTGCAAGATTGGCAATTATGTTCGTCTTCACAGTAATGTCCATATTGGACAATTATCTGTGATTGATGATTTTGTATGGATATTCCCATATGTAGTATTGACAAACGACCCGACTCCCCCGTCTGAAAACCTTGTTGGAGTTCATGTTCATTCTTTTGCAATTGTAGCAACGGGCTCAATTATCATGCCGGGATTGGATATAGGGCAGGATTGCTTAATTGGTGCCGGAGCTATAGTAACTAAATCAGTTGAACCATACGCTGTAGCAGTCGGAAATCCGGCAAAAGCTATTTCTGATGTAAGAAAGATTAAGAATAAGATTACCGGCGAACTTGCATATCCCTGGAGAGAGCACTTTAGAAATCATATGCCATGGGACAAGATTGGATTTGATAAGTGGTATTCTTCGCTGGATATAGAAGATAAAGCGAAGTATAATTTGGAAACTATTATCGAATAAAATAAGGAGTGGAGGACGATATAATGAATATCCGAACGGTTACTGTTATTGGCGTGACCGGGATAATGGGTGCGAATGTGGCGGGTATTTTTGCTTCTTTTGGAAATGCGAAGGTATACTGTCTTGGACGTAACATTGAAAAAGTAAAGAAAACAATCCCTCGCATTGTAAAATCAGTAAAGGCAGATGCAATTGCAAAAAACTTAATCCCGGCTGATTTTTCAATGTTGGAACAGTGTGTAGCTGAATCTGATCTCGTTTTTGAGAGTTCTTCAGAGGATATCACAATAAAGATAGATATCGCTCGTCAGGTTGGCAAAACACTTCAGCCTCATGCTGTTTCCTGCACGGGAACATCTGGCCTTTCCATTACAGAGATAGCAAACTGTTATCCTGAAAAATTGCGTGGGCATTTCTTCGGTGTACATATGTTTAACCCGCCTTACAGTATGCCTCTGTGTGAACTGACACCTACGATTTACAGCGATAAGAATATGCAGACTGAATTAGCAGAGTATCTGGAGACTAAACTGTACAGAACCGTTGTGGAAGTTAAAGACAGCCCGGCGTTTCTTGGTAATCGTATTGGCTTCCAATTCATTAATGAAGCTCTTCAATATGCAGAGAAGTTCAAAGATAATGGCGGCATTGACTATATAGATGCTATCCTCGGTTCATTTACTGGACGCGTCATGGCTCCTTTGGTCACTTCGGATTTCGTTGGTTTGGACGTTCACAAAGCAATTGTGGACAATATCTATGAGAAGACAAATGATTATGCCCATAATACATTTGTCCTTCCGGATTTCGTTAAGAAGCTGGTTGATGAAAAGAAGCTAGGCCGAAAGAGTGGCGGAGGCTTGTACCAACTTGTGAAATATGATGATGGGCTGAGAAGACAAACTGTTCTTGACATTAACACAGGACTATACAGAGACGTTATTCCTTATGTTTTTCCGTTTGCCGAAAATATGAAAACATATCTTGCGGAGGGAGACTATCAGAAAGCGTTTGAGCATCTAGTAAACTATCATTCCCTTGAAGCGAAAATCTGCCGGTATTTCCTTCTCAACTACATTGTTTACAGCCTCTACGCCACAAAAGAAGTTGGCGATACTATTGAGGCAGCCGACGATGTAATGGCAACTGGTTTCAATTGGTGCCCGCCACTGGCAATGTACCAGGCATTGTCTGCAGTTACCGATATGCCGAGCCTTATTAGAGAAAATCTACCTGATGTTTGTAGAAAGGTCGATATTGACGAGCTCCTTGCTGAGGTTAAGCCGTCAAAGTATGATTACAGAATCTATTTCAAATCCGGGAGGTGAGTCAAATGAGCAAAGTTTATATCTTAGGAGGTACTCAGACTGATTTTGAGCGCAACTGGAAAAAAGAAGGTAAGGGCATGGTTGCGCTCCTCAAGGAAGCTATGACAGATGGGTTAGAAAAAGCAGGTCTTACATTTGATGATGTGAGAAAGCTGAATGTGGGAAATCGCGTAGCCTGCTTTGTTGGAAATTTCATCGCAGAAAAATACGCTGATCAAGGTCATCTTGGAGCTTTTCTAACGGAGGTGGATTCAGCCTTTTATGGAGTTCCATCGGCACGCTATGAAGCTGCATGTGCCAGCTCATCCGTTGCCATCGATGCAGCAGCCACAAAGATAAAATTGGGTGATTACGATGTTGCCATCGTGGTTGGATGGGAATTAATGAAAACCGTTGATTCGCAGATTGGGGGAGATTTTCTTGGACGCGCTGCCTACTATGAGAAAGAGGGAAAGGGTATTGATTTCCCGTTCCCGAAACTGTTTGGCCGCCTTGCAGATGAAACGCTGAAGAAATATCCGGAACTTGATGAGAAACGGTATATGGACGCTCTGGCGAAGATTAGTGTTATCAACTACAGTAACGCAAAACGAAATCCCCTCGCACAGACCCGTAAATGGTTCATGAATTATGAACAAGCCAGCACAAGAGGAACAGAGACGAATATGCTTGTTGGTGGGAAATTGGCGTTGTCTGACTGCTCGCAGGTTACCGATGGAGCAGCGGTTGTGGTGCTATGCAGTGAAAATTTCCTGCAAGAGTGCGGTATTGAACGTAAACCGATTATCAAAGGGTTTGGTCATCGTACGGCACCAGTTCTCTTTGATAAGAAGATGGAGGATAACGAAAGTGGACCGTACACACTTCCTTGGACAAGGCAAGCTGTTTTGGATGCCTATAAGAGAAGTGGTCTTACCGTAGGTGATATTGACGTTTTTGAGACACATGACTGTTTCACCAGCTCTGAATATGCGGCTATCTCCGCTTTCGGCTTGACTGATCCGGGAAAAGAGTATGAGGCTGTGGAAAGTGGACTGATCGCTTTTGACGGAAAGAAGCCAATCAATCCGTCTGGTGGGCTTATTGGTTGCGGGCATCCCGTTGGGGCATCCGGAGCGCGTATGTTCTTAGATCTGTATAAGCAAGTTACGGGTACGGCTGGTGGATATCAAGTTGAAGGCGTTAAGAACGGCATTATGCTTAACATCGGCGGAAGTGCCACAACGAACTATGTGTTTATTATAGGCCAAGAGGATTAAAAGGAAACTAAATGATTAAATCATAACCACCGCTTTAGCGGTTATTTGTTTCCTTTTACCGGCTTACCCGTAAACGGATCTATATATTCTTTCAAACTTAGTTGATCATTGACCTGATCTTCTTGTATTTGACGTCGTATATACTCCTCTATGCG
>JAAYQC010000081.1 GCA_012519515.1 Bacteroidales bacterium
GGGAGTTTTATGACGAGAGGATGATACAGTAATCCTTATGTTATGGTCATGTCGTGGCACATCAGGGTCAGGGAGTTTCATAAGAAGAGTGTATTACAGTAATCCTTTTAATGACATTCCGGCATATTAGGGTCGGGGAGTTTTGTGGTGGAGTATGTCACAGTGATCCTTTTGCTCTTGTTATTGCACCTAAAGGTCAGTGAGTATTATGATGGGATGAATGTCACAGTAATCCTTCAGAAATGCACTTCTTTGGTAAGCTTTTTATAATATCGATTCCTTTGCTTGAACATTTTTTCAAAGTAGTCAATTTTGGAATCACGATAATCAAAAATTACCGGAGGATTTTCTGAATGTTGTATGCGTCCAATATATTGTATTAATTTCCCCTCAAAAGCAAAGGGATATGCAATGACAAGACATTCCAGATTATTTAAATCAATTCCTTCGCCAAAATATTGTCCGGTCGAAATTACGATTTTATAATGACCTTGTTTAAGCTGTTCAATTTTACTTTTTCTACTACTTTCTGAATCTCCCCCATGAATTGTAATGGTCTCATATTTGTCTTTAAGGTAAAGGTTAAGAATATCAACATGAGCCCTCCGCTCTGTCAGAATTAGAAATGTTTTGAACCGGATTGAGTTTTTTCTGACATCTTCTAATATTAATGAATTCCGGTTAGTATCATGAATCAGAATTCTGGAAATGGTTTCGTATTTATCAATTTTATAATCAAAAGGGGCATATAAATTTGTCTCTTTGATATTTATCTCTATTTTAGTTTGTTTCTGCCTGATCTGATCAACCTGCCCAGCATTATACAAAATACTTCCAATGTAAACATAAATCAGTTTTTCGTCATTGTTTTTACGTTTCGGCGTGGCTGTGAGTCCGTACAAATAATATGAATTAAAGTTGACAATTGCTTCTCTAAATGATTTTGCTGGAATATGATGACATTCATCCACAATAATTGTCCCAAAGTTGTTTGAAATCTTTTCAATCTCCTTGCATCTTGCAAGTGATTGTATCATTGCAACAGTGATTTTTTTTCCGATTTTAAACTTTTGATTCCCAATCTGACCTATTTCTTTCTTTGGTATTTTAAGAAAAGCTTGAATTCTGTCAATCCATTGGTCAAATAACTGTTTTCTATGTACAATAATTAAGGCCGGCTGTCTTTTTAGTCCTATTAATTCAAGTCCAATTACCGTTTTACCTGATCCAGGTGGCGAAACAATAACTCCAAAGTCCTTATTAAGAGTTTTCTCTATTGCAGCCTCCTGGTTCGGTCTCAATTCGATATCTGACTCAAAGTCAACCGGGTCAAGTTTTTTCCTTTTGTCAATAATCTTAAAAGGCAAATCTTCCTTTCTGCAAAAGGTAATTAAATTACCAACAAATCCCCGAGGCATGATTACTTCTTCCTGAGTCTCTTCAATTAACCTAAAGTACTTTTCAAGATTAAACGTGGATTTCCCCATGTTTTTCTTAACCAGGTAATCCGAGTTCATGAAATTAAGATTATCCCTAATAAACTCAATAAGTTTTCTATTAAGATGAAGCCGCTTCAGATATATTTGGCCACTAATTTGAATCTCAATTGTTTGTCTGGAATCCCGGTCGAAACTTGATTTAAAGAAATCATCGACTTTTTCGTTAAAAAAATCTTTATAAATGGATCTAAATTTATCCATGGACAGTTTACGAAAGGTCTTTATGATTTCAAACTGGTTGTCGTACGGTAAGTAATTTTCAGGGTTCAGAAATGCTGAATTGCCATTCATTAGCGCATTACCATTGAGTGGAAGCGCTATCAAATTACCCAATCCTTTCCCTGTATGAAAATCCTGATTAGGGAAGAGTCTGTCAAAACTTGCCTCTTTATCGAAGTGAGAAATGACTGAAGCTTCTCTTAAAAGTTCATATAATAGTTTTCTTGTCTGCTTTGCCGGAAAGTTCTCCTCAAAGAATATCCATAAATGCCCACCATTACCTGAGCGGGAGCGTTCAACATAGGCAGGAATTTCATGCTTTACACATACCAGATGCAATTTTTGGATAGATTCTTTCCAATTTTTGTCATCAAAGTCAGCGGCAATAAAAAAAGAAGTATTGTCTTCAAGAAGAGGGTAGATTCCAATAGTTACGGTTCCCTGAAAATGCCGCTTTAATACTTCATCAGTAAGTGGTTGATACTCCTTTTTTGAGTAATCCTTAAAACTACCTCCTTTAGATTTGTGTATTTTATAATCATTCCAGTCTACTTTGTAAGCAGGCATATAACCAGATTTGTTATCTTTCTCCCAGCGGATAGCGTAAATATCCTCCCTGCCTTTAAACAAAGACTTGAATGATTCAATATGGTCAATATAGGTCATTTAGCAAAAGTAAGCTATTTTCATAAAAACTCGTTTTTGAAAAGGGGGTTGCAACCATCCCCCTTTACGGAACACATACAACTTTTGTTTAAGATTTCCAGGGGTTTACAAAGTTCAAAAATAAAAAAGAGGTCGAAAATGACCTCTTGTCTACTTCTGCTCCCCAGGCTGGGCTCGAACCAGCGACCTACGGATTAACAGTCCGCCGCTCTGACCAACTGAGCTACTGAGGAAGATTTTTGCACTCAAATTTAGCGTGCCAAAAATAAGCCCTTTATGTGAATTAAGCAATATCTTTACAAAAAAATTTGGAAGATGCGAATATTGGGAATAGGCAACGCACTCGTTGATATAATGACACTCCTTCAGGGTGAGTACATCCTTCGGGAATTCAAATTGCCCAAAGGCAGCATGCAACTCGTGGACAGGGAAAGATCTGAAGGAATAAAAGCAGCAACAGCTATATTCCCAAGAACCTGGACTTCCGGCGGATCAGCAGCCAATACAATCCACGGTCTCGCTATGCTGGGAACCGATACCGGATTCATCGGTTCGATAGGAAGAGACGACATCGGCGACTTCTTCGAAAATGATATGAAAAAAGCAGGTGTCAATACTCTCCTGATACGCAGAAATTCACCAACCGGAACCGCTGTCGCCCTTATTACCGAAGACTCCGAAAGGACATTCGCCACCCACCTTGGCGCTGCAACCGAACTAAATGAAACTGACCTCAATCCCCTCCTATTCGAAGGATATGACATACTCTACCTCGAAGGTTACATCATAAACAACCCGCCCCTGATTGAAACAGCCTGTAAAATCGCCCGCGAAAAAAACATGCTTGTCGCGATCGACCTGGCAAGCTATAACGTGGTGGAAGAACATATTGATTCTTTCCGGAGAATAGTGTCCGGATACGTGGATATCCTGTTTGCCAATGAACAGGAAGCCAAAGCTTTCACCGGACTTGACGGAGAACAGGCTCTCCCTGCCCTTTCAGAAATGGCGCCAACGGTAATACTGAAAATAGGCGCTGAAGGATCATGGCTGAAAACCGTCGATGAAACAATTAAAATAAGTGCTTACCCCGTTAAATGTATCGACACAACTGGGGCCGGAGACCATTATGCCGCCGGATTCCTCTTCGGATATGCCAATAAGCTGCCTCTGGAAAAATGTGGAATCCTCGGATCATTCATGGCCGGTAAAGTAATAGAAATAATAGGTGCCAGAATGGACAACGCCAGGTTCAGGGAAATAAAGAAAGAGTTAAACAGGATTCTCTCCTGATTCCCCGACAAGCGGAAGAAAACATCACCCGAAGTCAGCCGCGAAAAAGCACAAACTGTCAATCAGGCCGTCTGCATGGTTCTTCCGGCTTTATAGCCGCTCAGCCCGTAGTAAAAAACAAATGCAAAACACACAAGCGGTACAATGAATCCCATTGCCATTGAGGAAATATCGGCAATGTAACCCATCAGCAAGGGGATAAGAGCGCCTCCCACTATTGCCATTACCAGGAATGACGAGGCCCTCTTGGTAAGCGGCCCGAGATCCTTGATTCCCAGCGCAAAAATCGTGGGAAACATAACCGACATAAAGAAATATGTAGAGAACAGGGCTATCACCGATGTCCATCCAAGTCCTGCCACAACCAGAGCCATCATAATTACATTTGCCATGGCATAAAAGGCAAGGAGCCTGTTAGGCTTTATAATCCTCATGAATATCGTGCTGCCCGTAAAACGTCCCAGCCAGAATAAACCCATCCCTCCGAATGCAAGTATCAGTGATGCCTGTCTGTTGGTCAGCGCGGGAAGCTCCTCTGTTACATAATTTATGAAAAAGCTGTTGACACCAGTTTGAGCCGCAACATAAAGGAACTGAGCAACAACGGCAAGAATGAAATGCGGGTATTTGAGCAGATCCCTGATACTTCCTGAATTGTCAGTGGCTGATGCTTCAATTTCCTCCCTGACAGGCGGAAACTTTATCCTCCAAAAAAAAATGGCTACTATCAGAACCAGGGTGCCTATAAGCATATACGGAAGGGCTATTGTCGAAAACTTGTTCCCGCCTCCGCTTCCGGAAAAAATAAGTATGCCCCCGACCAGTGGACCTGCAATCCATCCCAGACCATTAAACGACTGGGAGAAGTTTATCCTCCTTTCGGCATATTCGGGCGGACCCAGTACTGTTGTATAGGGATTTGCCGCCGTCTCGAGACAGGTTAGTCCGCAGGCAATTATAAAAAGGCAGATAAGAAAGCTTCCGAAAGTCTGGATAAAGGTTGCCGGGAACATCAGAAATGCTCCCCCCGCGAACAGCAGAAGCCCAATTATGATTCCCCTTTTGTAACCAACTTTCTGCATCAGCATTCCTGCAGGAACAGCCATCAGGAAATATGCTCCGTAGAATACAAACTGGATAAAGGCTGATTTCGCCTTCGACATGCTGAGAAGCTCCTGAAAATGCTTGTTCAGGACATCAATGCAACCGTGGGCAAAACCCCATAAGAAGAAGAGACTGGTAACGAGAATAAAGGGAACCAGAAATCCGTCGTAAACAAGCTTCTGCCTGTTCCCGCCTGAAGTAGAACCACTTTTCATAAACAATCTTATTAGTCAGTACAAGATTGTCATGTTTTGTGAATTTTCCAATAATCTATAAAATAAAAAATCGCTACTTGATCCCGGAACAATTCATGTGAAGATAACCCGTGATCCATGATTTCCCGGCAATGAAATTATGGAAAAGGGAATCAATTCTCTAAAAACCGTGGATGTTAAGTCCTCCGCTGACCTCAAACACCATCCCGGCGGAATAGTCCCAGTCGCCCCGGGCAATCGATGCCACGGCCTTTCCAACATCTTCCGGCATACCCCATCTTCGCTGGGGAACAAAACCGTCATCGATCAGTTTTGTATACTTTTCGGCCTGCCTGATTGTCATATCGGTCATAATTATCCCGGGCCTGATCTCAAATACACGAATGCCCTCTTTGACAAAGCGGTCGGCAAAAACAGTCGAAGCCATGCTGAGTCCGGCCTTTGAAATGCAGTATTCAGTTCTGTCGGGCGATGAGAGCCCGGCTGAAACTGATGTTATGAAGATTATGCATGGCTTGTAGTCCTGAAGCTTGCCTTTCAACCAAAGCATTTCCCTTGCAACCTTCTGTGCAAAGAAAACGGGACCGCGAAGGTTGATATTCATTATGCGGTCGTAATTCTCTTCCGTCATCTCAAGCAGATCCTTCCTCTGAAGTGGAGCTACTCCGGCATTATTGACAAGAAAATCTATGCGGCCATACCTTTCAAGTATGTTCGAAACAACTTCCGCATGACATGTGGTGCATGATATGTCGAGCCCGATCGGGAAGAATTGCACCCCCCGCTTTTCAACTTCCGGCCCGAGGATTTCCATCCCCTCGCTGTTGACCGATCTGGCAATTGCAGCAATATCAAATCCTTCGCCCGCGAGGGCTGTTGCAACCGCACGACCGATCCCCCTTGAGGCGCCGGTAATGACGGCTACAGGTTTCCCGTTCATGAGAAATGAGCTTTTCAGGTTTGGTTTAAGGCTTTAAAGTTAATAATTTGTTGAATCGGTGATGAAGCATAATAATAATCTTCAAAATATTCTTTCCATACCTTATCCTTTGCTTATGTTCCGGGATATAACTCACCACGGGACTAACATCCCTGATTATGCCGCACAATATGAACAGAGATCCCGGGCATTTAAAAATAAAAATTGGATGTGTTAAATCTCGGATTGACTACATTGTTGTAGATGGAGCCAAAGGTATATCTCAGCGCAATACCTCCGTCAATCCGGTACTTCGTTGCCAGCTCCCTCAGCCTTAACAGCCTCTCGGCCTCTGTGATACCTCCTTTCTTAAGGTTCAGCTGATCGTTGATATGAGCAACACCTCCGCGTACCCTGACCGAAAGCCCCTTGAATATCCTTACGTTAATGAATGAATTAAGCTGAATCCTGTTCATTGAAAAATCATGAAAATAATTCGATCCTATAATCGAAACCGATACGGAACCCCATTTTTTCCTTGACTCAAGGGCTATATTCAGCCTTTGCAGGAAAAGATTCTCCCTTGTTTTGTTGTAAACGGTTGTATCTATATAATTATTAGCCTGAAAGCCCGCACCGTATAGTATCCTCAGCTGCCTGTGCGTGGACTCCCTGTATGGAAATATATTATATTCGACTGATGGAAGCACATTGGCTGCCAGATCATAGTTTTCACGCGTGGACGATCCTATATCCCACCTGAGTCCGGCTGACCAGTGTTCGCCCAGACTTTTTACAAACAGGTTCTGGGCAATAAAGTCACTTGTTTTATAAATATTTACAGTTTCTTCTTCTGTCCCTGCATTCCTTATGAACTTTTCCCGGTTGTAAAAATGATCTATCTCGATCTCAAGTTTTATATCGGGTGTTATCTTGCTGATATCTATTGAATTCCTCAGAGACAGCTCCTTGTTTGTTTCTTCTGCATCAAAGCGGGGCTCCGTGGAAATCGCAAATACCCAGTTGTTCCACCGGTCAACTACTTCCTGAGATTCAAGACTGCCGGAATGGCTTATTTCGATCTCATCAAAAAGAGGTGTTCTGGCAACATATCTCATAAGCCCCATCTTAAGCATGTCTGTCCTCTTTTTCCTTTCTTCGGTATTGGTCTGGTCAGGACTCGTTGTATAGGTCAGAGTATCGCTCATTCCCTGAAATTTTCCCTGGCCATGGAATACATAGGTGTATTGTCTTCCGCCGCTTCCTGTATTCTGATTGGTAACCAGTATGTAAACCTCCGCTTCTTTGACATCCCTGACATAATTTATATATGGTATTTCCTGCCTGGTGTAATTCATATCACAATCCCTGCAATCAAGAAATATCTTAACGGCATTGATCCTGGATGTATCCTGAACTCCGGTGTCCTGCGAAAACACAGTGAAAGTCATGATATTCAGGATGATCAGGCTGAAAAGTATAATAATTCTTCTTTTCCTCATAATGGAAATTTGGGTTAATATATTAGTTAAGCCGCTAAATATCCATATTTCCGCCAATACATGAGCCCTCTGACGGGGGGATTTTAATCTTTTTTAACAAGATTTAGGACTTATTTCATCTTCTTCTTCGCATTCGTCCTCATCAGGCCACTCAATTACCGGTTGCTGAGGGCCTTCCTTCCTGTAAACGACGGAAAGTATAATTCCTGAAATAAAACCAAGCATATGCGATTCCCAGGAAACATCCTGGTAGATATCAGGGAAGATACCCCACACCATTGATCCGTAAAGGAACACGATCAGAAGCGACAGGGCAACAAGTCTGAAATACTTTCGTAAAATGCCGCTGAAAAACAGAAATGAAGCTAACCCGTAAATGAGCCCGCTGGCTCCGATATGCCATGCCGGCCGCCCTGCCAGCCATACCGACAAGCCGGTGAGGAACCAGGTCCAAAGAGATACCCTCACAGCTATCCCGGAATAAAAATAAAACAGCGCGCTGCCCAGAAAAAACAAAGGAAGCGTATTATTGAACAGATGTCTGAAACCTGAATGTATAAAAGGTGAAAAAACAATTCCGGGAAGGCCTTTTGCTGCAAGCGGGAATATGCCCAGACGGGCAAGATCCAGTTCAAACAACAACTCGCAGATTTTAACCAGCCACATCATGAAAACAATTATCCCGGGTATCAGCATACTCAGCCGGAGTTTCTTAAGGAAGAATGCCCTTTCTGTTCCGAAACTGCTGTCAAGATCAGACATGATGAGTGTGATTTTGATGCCCGGCAGCAAA
>JAAYQC010000082.1 GCA_012519515.1 Bacteroidales bacterium
ACAGGCGCAGGGTTCGGGGCGTATGCCGCATACTGCTCAAAAAATCAAAATCAAATTATGTGCCATGTTTAAGATCCGTGATGATTAAGGTTTACCGCGTGATGAAATAAATAATTCCATATCTTTGCACTCCAAAAAAAGACATAGTTATGATCAATATAACTTTCCCCGACGGGTCAGTAAGGGAATACCGTGACGGTATAAGCAGTCTGGAGATAGCGGGACAGATCAGTTCAAGGCTTGCCGGTGAGGTATATTCGGCAACGGTAAACGGCGAACTGATGGATCTTTCCCGTCCGATCCACGATGATTCGACTCTTGTTCTTCACAAGTGGGATGATGAAGAGGGCAGGCATGCATTCTGGCACACTTCTGCACATGTCATGGCGGAAGCTCTTGAGAGTCTATACCCGGGGATCAAGTTTGGAATAGGGCCCTCTATTGAAACAGGTTTCTACTATGATGTTGATCCAGGTGAAGGGAGAGTGATCACCGATACTGATCTTCCGCTTATTGAAAGCAGGATGAAAGAGCTTGCAGCAAAGAATCTACCTGTCATAAGAAAGGAAGTAAGCAAAAAGGAAGCGCTTGAACTTTTTGAGCGGAAGGGCGATCAGTACAAGGTCGAGCTGATCAGCGAGCTTGAAGACGGGACAATAACTCTTTACACCCAGGGCGGTTTTACTGATTTATGCAAAGGGCCTCATCTTCCATCGACCGGGACTATTAAGGCAATCAGGCTGATGAGTGTGGCCGGCGCCTACTGGAGAGGAAATGAGAAGAACAAGATGCTTACCAGGATTTACGGTATCAGCTATCCGAAGCAGAAGATGCTTGACGATTATCTCGCGTTTCTGGAAGAGGCAAGGAAAAGAGATCACAGGCGAATTGGCAAGGACCTCGAGTTATTCACTTTTTCTCCCAGGGTGGGAATGGGTCTTCCTCTCTGGATGCCAAGGGGAGCCGAACTCAGGCAGAATCTGATCAATTTCATGACCAGGGTACTTAAGAAGAGAGGTTACACCATGGTTGCCACGCCTCATATAGGGGATGTAAGTCTGTACAAGACTTCGGGCCATTATGAGAAGTACGGCAAGGACTCCTTTCAGCCGATGTCGACACCGCAGGAAGGTGAGCAGTTCATGCTTAAGCCCATGAACTGTCCGCATCATTGTGAGATTTTCAATGCCACGCCGAAATCCTACAAAGACCTTCCGCTTAAAATGGCTGAATTCGGTACCGTGTACAGGTACGAGCAGAGCGGTGAGCTTCATGGACTAACGCGCGTCAGGAGTTTCACCCAGGACGATGCCCATCATTTCTGCAGGCCCGACCAGTTGAAGGAAGAGTTCAAAAGCATTATCGACCTTGTTCAGTTCATATTCAAGGCAGTCAATTTCAGTGAGTTCACGGCTCAGATATCACTGCGCGATCCTGACAACAGCGACAAGTACATAGGTTCTGACGAGAACTGGGAAAAAGCTGAAAGGGCCATTATCGAGGCCGCTTCCGAGAAGAAGCTGGTTACCACGATTGTACAGGGTGAAGCAGCATTCTACGGACCCAAGCTCGATTTCATGGTTAAGGATGCTATCGGCAGGAAGTGGCAGCTTGGCACCATTCAGGTCGACTATAACCTTCCTGAAAGGTTTGACCTGAGCTATACAGGAAGCGACAACCAGAAGCACAGGCCGGTAATGATACACCGTGCAATATTCGGGTCGATGGAACGTTTCATTGCCGTTCTGATTGAGAACACTGCAGGAAAATTCCCCTTATGGCTTGCACCCGAAAAAGCAGTGATTCTTCCTATCAGCGAAAAATTCAATGATTATGCAATGAAAGTTTTGCATTTTCTAAATAATTCCGATATTTGCACACTAATTGACGACAGGAGTGAGAAGATAGGTAAGAAGATCAGGGATAATGAATTAAAGAGGATCCCCTACCTGTTGATCATAGGCGAAAAAGAGGAAGAAAGCGGAACGGTTTCAGTCCGGAAACAGGGTGAAGGAGACAAGGGAAGTATGAAGCTTGAAGCGTTCGCGGAGTATATTACCGGGGAGATAAATAACGAATCAGGCTGGCAGAGGTGAATTTTAGTTAATATAAGTATAAACAAAAGTATAGGAGGAAATAGCTATAGCCGGACCAAATAGGAGAAGCCCTGCACGCGTTGCCCCGCAGGCTCACAAGATTAATCACAGGATCACTGCCCGGGTGGTCAGAGTTGTCGGTGAAGGAATTGAAACAGCAGTTATGAGCATACAGGACGCCCTGAAACTTGCTGACCAGAGGGAACTCGATCTTGTGGAAATATCTCCCAACGCAGACCCGCCTGTTTGCAGAATCGTTGATTACCAGAAGTTTCTTTATCAGCAGAAAAAGAAACAGAAAGAGATTAAGGCAAAAACCGCCAGGGTAGTCGTAAAGGAGATTAGGTTTGGTCCGAACACGGATGATCACGATTACAATTTCAAGCTCAAGCATGCCATAAAGTTTCTGGAGGAAGGGGCAAAAGTGAGAGCTTATGTGTTTTTTAAGGGAAGGTCCATTTTATTCAAGGAACAGGGTGAATTGCTGTTACTGCGCTTTGCCAACGATCTTGAGGAATATGCTAAAGTGGATCAGCTTCCCCGGCTGGAGGGAAAAAGAATGATAATCTCCTTCTCACCAAAGAAGAAGAAATAATTAATATAGAGAGAAATGCCAAAAATGAAAACTAATTCCGGTGCGAAAAAAAGGTTCAGCCTTACCGGAACAGGAAAAATCAAGCGGAACCATGCTTACAAGAGCCATATCCTCACGAAGAAATCAACCAAGAGGAAAAGGAATCTTACTTATTCGGGCCTGGTTGACAAAGCCGATCATAAGAACATCAAGCTTCTTCTCCCAGGCAAATAATTTTCCGCGATGATTTAATCAATTAATTATTAACAGACTGCACAGCCGGAAAGATTCAACCGCGAAGGATTGAACGCTGACAGTCAAAAAACAAAGAGCAATGCCAAGATCAGTTAATTCAGTAGCATCGAGAGCCAGGAGGAAAAAGGTTCTCAGTCAGACCAGGGGGAACTTTGGTGCAAGGAAAAATGTCTTCACGGTGGCAAAGAACACCCTCGAAAAGGGGATGCAATATGCCTATCGCGACAGGAGGAAGAAGAAGGGCGAATTCAGGTCGCTGTGGATTCAGAGGATCAATGCAGGTGTCCGTCAGTACGGTATGAACTATTCACAGTTCATCGGCAAGCTTGAGAAAATAGGGATTGAACTGAACAGGAAGACCCTCGCCGATCTTGCAATGAATCATCCTGACGCGTTCAGGGCCATTGTTGAGAAAGTGAAATAACAACAGTGATACATAAAAAAATACCTGCCGGCGGCAGGTATTTTTTTTTATCTGATCTTCTTGAAAATTCTTTTGAAACGGATCTTCCTGATCCCTGACGCTTCCTTATCGATCGAAAGCCAGATGAACTTCGGCTTTCCGACAATATGATCGAGCGGAACGAATCCCCAGTATCTCGAATCGGCTGAATTGTGGCGGTTATCACCCATCATGAAATAGTAATCCATTTTAAATGTATAGGATTGGGCCGGCTGACCGTTGATGAAGATGTCTTTTCCTTCCACACGCAGATCATTATCCTCATAAACATCTATTATTCTCTCATACAGGCAGAGGTTTGAAGTGTCGATAGCCACAGTTGCTCCCCTGGCAGGTATCCAAAGCGGGCCGAAGTAGTCCTCGTTCCAGCTGAAACTCCTGCTGTGGGGAAAGATAACCGGGTTATATACCCCGGGAGCTGATAAATAGGGTTTTACCTCCCTTACATTGGCAAATCTGGATATGATTTCAGCATTTCCCTTCGTGAGCGGAAGACTGTACAGCGATCCTGAGAACATGGTCTGATCCGATCTGTAAATTCCCAGGCGTTCAAAAGTCAGCGGATTGATCGTGGTTCCGTTTGTTGTAACAAGATAGTTAAACTGCTGCGATTCATTTGCAGGCACCGCTTCTCCGTTTACAAACACCTCTCCTTTCCTGATAAACAGGGTGTCGCCCGGTATCGCGATACACCTCTTTACATAATTATCACGTCTGTCGACCGGCCGGTAGATAATGTTGAAGCGATCCCACACCTCTTTCCTGGCAGCAGCCATGAAGGAGGAAACAGGCAGAGGACCGGGATTCCCCATATTATATCTATCGGCCAAAGCCCTGGCAGTCTCCCTGACTATTTCATAATATGCCGTTTCGGTTCTCTCGAGCACAACAGTATCGCCGGCAGGGAAATTAAACACGATGGCATCGTTATTCTTTACTTCTCCCGTACCTGCCAGCCTCTTGTAGGGCCAACTTATAAGATCGGACCATGATTTGCCCCTTGTGATGGGCATCTGGTTCTGGGTAAAGGGAAATGCTATCGGGGTATTTGGCATCCTTGGTCCGTAGGCAAGCTTGCTGACAAAAAGGTGATCTCCGATAAGCAGTGATTTCTCCATCGATCCCGTGGGGATACGGTAATTCTGGAAAAGAAAGATGTTTATCAGCGACACAGCTATCACTGCAAATATTATAGCATCGAGCCATTCGATGAAACTGCTGTTCGGGCCGTTCCGTTTTTTCCAGAAGGTCCAGTTTACCTTCTTCGATACATATATATCATAAATAATGGCAAGGCCAAGCAGGAGCCAGTAATTGCCAATCCAGACAACTACCAGGATATAAAACAGGGCGGCAATGCCAAACCTGATGTACTTTCCCTTAAGTGATTGATCCATTTTAGTTTTTTGGATAAGAATTTGTAAAAGTAGCAATTATTATCAAAAACCAAGTACCTGCTCCATGGTAAAAACGCCTGTCCGTTTGTGTATGAACTCTGCGGCGACCACCGCTCCAAGAGCCAGCCCCTTTCTGTTTTTCGCCTCATGCCGCAGACTTATTACATCTATATCTGAATCCCAGCTTACAACATGAATTCCCGGAACCATCCCCTCCCGGATTGCCTTTACAGGAACCTTTCCCGGTTCATTGCCGTCGTCGGGGCACCAGCCGTCGAATCCCCCGTGACAGTCGGCTATCCCCCGGGCAAGAACAATTGCCGTTCCGCTTGGCGCATCAAGTTTCTTCGTATGGTGAGTCTCTTCAATGAAAGGTTTATACTGGTCAAGGCCCGACATATACTTTGCCAGTTCACGGTTCAGTCTGAAAAGAATATTTACTCCGATGCTGAAGTTGGATGAATGGATGAATGAAGTCCTGTTCTCTCGGCATATCTCAGCAGCTTTATCGTAATCCTCAAGCCATCCTGTGGTTCCGCTCACTACCGGGATCTTCATCCTGAGGCATCTGACAACATTCTCAAAAGCAGTATCGGGAGTGGTGAACTCTATGGCAACGTCAATGTCCCTTGTGCTCCTTTCATTCAGATCGTCCGGGTTGTCCTTGTCTACAATCAGCTTTATGGCATGACCCCTGGCAAGAGCGGTGGATTCTATCTCGTGGCCCATACGGCCGTATCCTATGATGGCTATATTCATATCCCTTAATTTTTTGCGAATGTAAGGCAATTAACAGACAGAAAGTGATAATAAACTCTTAAAATACTTAACGACAAGTTAAAAAATGATTTATCGTTAAGCTTCCTGATTACATAACCATTGACAATATCTCAAAAATAACGATAATTTTTTGTCGAATATCGATAATTTACACCATGAATATCGACAAATTTTTTACCCAAAACGATATCAATTTTTCAAGAAATACATGATTATAGGGAAAAATCCTGATTTGTTTTCCAGTGGAACGGGCAGATCGGATGTTTTAAGATAATCGATTGGCAATCAGTGCTGGCGGAATGATAATGATATCAAGTTCCATTAAGGCATATGGAAATTTCCTGATTTTAATATCTTCAACTGTTTAAAAATAATTCCAATGAAAAACGTAATCCTCTTATTATCAATGGCAATCATGGCAGCATCGTGTTCAGGTAACAAGGGAATGAAAGCCGATCTCGTCATTATCAACGGCAAGGTGTTTACCGTCGACCGCGACAAACCGCTGGCTGAGGCTGTGGCTGTCAGGGGCGACACCATTATCGCGGTCGGTTCTGCCCGTGAAATAAGCTCCATGATAGTAAAAGGGGAAACCAGAGTGATCGATGCCGCCGGAAGGCTGGTAATTCCCGGATTTAACGACGCCCATGTTCATTTCAGGCCCCTCGACCCCGATTATATTGAATTGAGATACACAACCGATCCGGCTGTAATAACCGGGAAGGTAAAGGATCAGGTTGCCAGGTCGAAGCCCGGGGAGCTGATAAAGGGCGGTCACTGGGAGCATGAGATGTTCATCGACAGAAAGTGGCCTTCGAAAGAGCTTATCGATGCTGTTTCGCCTGATAATCCGGTTGTTCTGAGCCGTGCTGACGGTCATTCGGTTCTTGTGAACAGTTATGTACTGAAAAAATCGGGGATAACAAAAGACACTCCCGATCCTTTTGGAGGTGAGATACAGAAGGATCCGGTGACCGGTGAACCCACGGGCATACTAAAGGAAAGTGCAGAAAGACTTATAAAGACAGGCGAAGTGAAAACCGACCGGACTCCTGAGGAAGAAGCCGCCAGGCTAAAGGAGGGTTACCTGCTGGCTCTTAAAGAGGCTGCCGAATACGGGGTAACCAGCGTTCAGATTCCCGGATCGGCCGATTTCAGTGCCTACGAGAAGCTTCAGTCGGAAGGTCAGCTGACAGCCAGGATTGATATCGGCAAAGCCCTTACGGGCGATATTGAACTACTCAGGCAGTATGACGAACTCCGTCAGAAGTATCCGCCGGAAGGAAACTGGATCCGTTTCGGATACCTCAAATCATTCATCGATGGAACTATAGGATCGGGAACAGCTCTTATGTTCGAACCCTTCAGCGACAATCCCTCCACATCGGGTTTGGCCATGATTCCTTATGAAGAATTCGAACAAATGGTTATCAGGGCCGACAGCATGGGATTCCAGATCGGCGTTCACTCCATAGGCGACAAGGGCAACAACTGGACCCTGAATGCTTTTGAAAAGGCTCAGTCCATCAACGGAAGCCGCGACAGCAGGCACCGCGACGAACATTCTCAGACACTGCAGCCATCGGATATTCCCAGGTTTAAGCAGCTTGGTGTGATAGCCTCAATGCAACCCACTCATTGCATTACCGACAAGAGGTTTTGTGAGAAAAGGATAGGCAGTGAACGGAGCAGGGGCGCCTATGCATGGAGAAGCATTCTTAATGCCGGCGGCCGTATTGCCTTCGGCACCGACTACCAGGTCGAACCTCTTAATCCCATGGAAGGACTGTATGCAGCAGTCACCAGGAAGGACAGGCTCGGAGAGGAAGGAGACGGATGGTTTCCCGGAGAAAAGCTCAGCATGGAGGAAGCCATAGAACTCTATACCCTCGGATCGGCCTATGCCCAGTTCATGGAAGACCGCAAGGGAATGATAAAGCCGGGATATCTTGCAGACATTGTGATCACTGACAGTAATCTGCTTACCATTCCGGAAGACCAGATCATGAAGACCAAAGTCGATTACACTATTACCGGGGGACGGGTGGTGTATCAAAGGCCTTAAGGATACGCGTCGCTTCTTCGCGGCTGGTACCGCAAAACTCCTCTTCGGGCCGGAAGTCAGAGCAGACGGCAGGCCGTTCGGGACTGTTGAAAAGAGCGCATTTATAATCTTCCGTGAGATGCAGGCACCTTATCCCCGATGGTTTTCCCTCAGGCATTCCCGGTATAGGCGATGAAATTGAAGCTGTAATACAACATGCTCCGCATCCAGGACGGCATTCCATGATCAGTTTTTTACCTTTTTACCAATATACGACAAAAATCTTTTTCCTACAATCACCCTGAAAAAGAATGTTCGCTGAAGAACGGCACGGGCACGGGGCGCAGGGCACAGGGCACGGGGCGCAGGGCACAGAGCGCAGAGCACAGGGCACAGGGCACAGGGCACGGGGCACGGGGCACAGGGCACGGGGGTGAAGAATCCGGATAATCGGAATTTAAGCAGGCGGTTTAAAATCACTTGCTATGCTTTTTTATTAATTTTGGGCAAACGATAAAGAATGAGAATTGATATTATTTCAGTTCTGCCTGAATTGCTACATAGTCCACTGAACTGGTCGATCATAAAGAGAGCCAGGGATAAGGGGCTGGTAGAGATCAACATCCATAACCTTCACGACTATGCCACCGACAGGTACAGGAGCGTTGACGACTACGCCTTTGGAGGCGGAGCCGGTATGGTGATGATGATTGAACCGGTATTCAGGGTTATTGAGGAGCTGAAGAAGGAAAGGGAATATGATGATATAATCTACACATCCCCCGATGGTGAAAAGCTAACGCAAAAAAAAGCCAATGCCCTTTCTCTCAAGAAAAATATAATAATACTTGCCGGCCATTACAAGGGAGTCGACCAGAGAATAAGGGATTACCTCGTAACAAGTGAGATATCGATAGGCGACTATGTGCTGTCAGGAGGTGAACTCCCCGCCGCGGTGATAGTTGATGCAGTTGTAAGACTGATTCCGGGAGTGCTGGGAGACGAGCAATCTGCCCTCTCCGACTCATTCCAGGATGACCTGCTTGCCCCTCCCGTCTATACCAGACCGGCTGAATTCATGGGATGGAAAGTTCCGGATGTACTGCTTTCGGGGCACTCGGCAAATATTGAAAAGTGGAGACATGAGCAGTCGGTGGAAAGGACGGGGAAGCTGAGACCGGGGTTGTTGGAGAGTGAGGAGGAATGAATGAGTGAAGGGGTGAATGGGAGAAAGACTGAGAGACGAAGAGACTGAGAGATTGAGAGACGATTAGGAGAAGGGGAGAATATTTTGGAAAAGACGAAAAGCTTTTGTAAAATTGTACCTTATTTTTTGAGTTTTTCATAACTAATTAATTATCAACGACATGAATACGCAGGATTTTATTGATCGCGAAGACCGGTATGGTGCTCATAACTACCATCCGCTTCCGGTGGTTCTTGATAGAGGTGAAGGTCCGTTTGTCTGGGATGTTGAGGGAAAAAGATATTTTGATTTTCTGTCGGCATATTCCGCCGTGAACCAGGGTCATTGTCATCCCAGGATAGTTGAGGCCATGGTCAACCAGGCCAGGAAACTTGCTCTCACGTCAAGGGCGTTTTACAATTCTGTGCTTGGCGAGTATGAGGAATTCATCACCCGGTATTTCGGCTACGACAAGGTTCTTCCCATGAACTCCGGCGCCGAGGCTGACGAAACAGCTCTCAAGCTATGCCGTAAATGGGCTTACAAAAAGAAGGGAATTGCCCAGGGAAATGCAAAGATCATCTGCTGCGAGGGTAACTTCCATGGCAGGACCATAACCATAATATCAATGTCGAGCGATCCCGACGCCAGAAACGACTACGGTCCATTCACTCCCGGGTTTATAAGCATCCCTTACAACGATATCGGTGCATTGAAGGAAGCACTCAGGGATCCCGACATTGCCGGATTCCTGGTTGAGCCCATCCAGGGTGAAGCCGGTGTTTACGTCCCCGACGAGGGATATCTGAGGCAGGCCTACGAACTGTGCAAGAAAAACAACGTTCTTTTTATTGCCGATGAAGTCCAGACCGGACTTGCCCGTACCGGAAAGCTTCTTGCCTGCGACCATGAAGGTGTTCGTCCCGACATACTCATCCTTGGCAAGGCTCTTTCAGGAGGCATGATGCCAATTTCGGCAGTACTGGCTGATGATGATATCATGCTCACCATAAAGCCCGGAGAACACGGATCGACATTCGGCGGCAATCCCATTGCAGCAAAGGTCGCCATCGCGGCTCTTTCGGTATTAAAGGATGAAAAACTTGCTGAAAATGCAGAAAGACTTGGCCATATTTTCCGTGATGAAATGAAAAGCATCAAGTCTGACATGATCGAGCTCGTCAGGGGAAAAGGTCTGCTGAACGCTGTTGTTATCAGGCCAAAGAACGGAAAAACAGCATGGGATGTATGCCTTGCCATGAAGGACAAGGGAGTTATAGCCAAGCCGACGCATGAACACATAATTCGCTTCGCTCCTCCCCTTGTAATCACCGAAGCACAGCTAAGGGAAGCTATCGGTCTTATCAAGGAAGCCTTTAAACTATTTGAATAACATTCATTTGTGACTAAAAGGACTGTACGGTTCGCATTTATACTTGCTGCTCTGGCCATAAGTGCCTGCGACAGCAGCATATCCAGAAAGATCTATCCGAAAGAGTTGCAGGAACATGTCAGCTTCCTTTCATCCGACGAACTGAAAGGAAGGATGACTGGTACGGAAGGCGACAGTCTGGCTGCCGTTTACATCCGCGACAGGCTTCTGGAAGCCGGGCTTGAAGCTATGACGCCCGACGGCTTTCAGCCTTTTGAAGTATCCGACATGGTTACTGCCGGAGAAAGGAATTTCCTGTCGGTAGGAGGCCGTTCCTTCAATCCAGTGGCCGACATATCACCCTTCGCGTTCAGCGGAAATTCAGAACTTGAGGCTGAAGTGTATTTTGCAGGATACGGTTTCCGGATTAGTAACGACAGCATCCAATGGGATGATTACAGGGATGCGGATGTACAAGGAAAGTGGGTTCTACTGCTCAGGGGTGATCCTGAACCACATAAATCCGTTAGCGGCTTCATCCCCTTCAACAGTGACAGGGACAAGGCCATGCTGGCAAAGGATATGGGCGCGGCAGGCGTCCTGATGGTATCGGGGCCTGCGAATGACAGCAGCGACAGCTTCGACAGGCTGTCGGGGGAATCCTGGCCGGTGGGCATACCCGTACTGAGAATAAAAAGAAATGTTGCCGACCTGATATTGTCGGGAAAGGGCAAGACGGCAGCCGGTCTTGAAACAGCAATCAACACTTCCCGGCAAAGCGGAGGCTTTTCAACCGGTATGGTTGTGAACGCGGGATCGGATGTTGTGGTCAGGAAAAAATACACGAGGAATGTAATAATGTTTCTCCCCGGAGAGGATGAGAAACTGAAAGACCAGTATCTTATTATCGGAGCACATTTTGACCATCTCGGCATGGGCGGATCTGGGAGCAGGGTCCGCGACACGGTTGCCATCCATCATGGTGCGGACGACAATGCATCGGGAGTGGCATGCGCGATGGAGATTGTCGAGAGATTTGCCCTCACGCCTAAAAGCCATCGCAGGAGCATCATTTTTGCAGCTTTTTCGGGAGAAGAATCAGGACTTCTCGGTTCAAAGCATTTTACCGAGAATCCACCGGTTGACTTATCAAAGGTAAATGCCATGATCAACCTCGACATGGTTGGAAGACTCAGTGACTCAGGATCACTTCAGGTCGGTGGTATCGGAACATCTCCCGTTCTGAGGGATCTGGTTGTTTCGCTGGCTGATACAAATACCATGAATCTTTCCCTTACGGAAGAAGGATCAGGGCCGTCTGACCATTCGGCATTTTACGGCAAAGACATCCCTGTCCTTTTCTTTACCACGGGAGCCCATCTCGATTACCACACACCTTACGACACATGGGACAAGCTGAATTACCCGGGAATGGTCAGCGTGGGGGATTTCATCTTCAGCATAGCACAAAGGCTTGCCAATGACGAAGAAAAGCTTGTTTTCACCGAAGCCGGACCAAGGCAGGAGTCTGTCAGGACAATGCGCAGGCAGGGTGTCACCCTGGGCATAATGCCCGATTTTGCAGGGAATGTAAAGAACGGGCTCCGTGCCGACCTGGTAACGCCAGGCAAGCCTGCTGCCATAGGAGGCATGAAGAAAGGCGACATAATCACTGCCATCAACGGAAAGCAGGTAAGCAACATCCAGGATTACATGTACCGCATGGGGCAACTTAAGCATGGGGAAACAATAAGCGTGGAAGTACTCAGGAACGGGAAAAAAGAAGTCCTGCTGATACAATTGTAATATTATTGCATCTATGTATAAAACCGTAACTCCGTGAAGAAAACCTTTTTGTGGATACTGGCCATTGTTATTACCCTGGGGGCAGCGTATTACCAGAGGAAGACAGGACCGACCAATCCCCGTGAAATCAGCCTGCCGGTGAATGACACCGTTGTAAAGCTAAGGCTGGTGAGGAGCCTCGGACTCGACGAAAGGCCTGAAGTAAGGCTGGCCATCACCGACACATCAGTAAGGGCAAGGCTTTATTACCGGAGGTACAGAACCGGGGAGCCATATAGTTACAGTGAGTTTAAGTACAGGGAATATCCCATCAATTCGATTCTGATGAACAAGGTCTTCGGCATTACTGAGGAAAAGGGACTGTATGCCTCCGTTCCCCAGCAGCCCCCTGCCGGAAAGATAGAGTACTACATAGAACTCAGCGATTCGAAGGGCAGTCGGAGCATTCTCAGGGAAACACCACTGGTGATAAGGTTTAAGGGAACAGTGCCATCGTACATTCTTATTCCTCATATTTTATGCATGTTTATTGCCATGATGCTGGCAAACATTGCCGGTCTGATGGCTATCGCCGGAATACCATCGTTCAGGAAGTACTCGGCATTGACCCTTGCAACACTGATTGCCGGCGGCATGATCCTGGGACCTCTGGTTCAGAAATATGCTTTCGGCGCATTCTGGACAGGAGTTCCCTTCGGATGGGACCTTACCGACAACAAAACACTTATTGCGCTTATATTCTGGATATTGGCTGTGATCATGAACAAAAATAAGAATACAGGGCTTTATACTGTGATAGCTGCAGCAGTAACCCTGATAGTATTTTCAATACCTCACAGTTTGTTCGGATCGGAGCTTGATTTTTCATCGGGAGAAGTTACACAGGGAGTAATTTTGTTCTTTTCCGTGAAAATTTCCGGAAATTCATAAGTTGAATGCAGCAATAAAACAAACGCCCCGTCTTTTCAGTGGTTATAAAGGAAGACAGTGGGTGCAGCTAAAAGTATAGAAACCAGCCCTTATTCAAAAATGGCAAATGCAGAAGCAGCATTCCAGAACATACACCAGGATTTAGTGGATGGATGCAGGACTGGTGACCAGAAATCCCAATTCAAGATTTACAAGTTGTACTACAAGGCGATGTACAACACTAGTCTGAGAATTGTGAACGACACGATGGAGGCGGAAGACATCATGCAGGAATCCTTCCTGTCGGCCTTTGAAAAGATTGACAGCTACTCGGGCACTGTGAGTTTCGGGGCATGGCTGAAGAGAATAGTGATAAACCGCTCTCTCGATACCCTGAGCAGGAGAAAAGCGATCTTTGAAGATATTGAGCGACATATGGGGATCAGGGATGAAAGCACAGAAGAGATTGTAATGAAGGAGGAGCTCGAGGTGAAGGTAGAAGAAGTGAAGGATGCAATCAAAAAGCTGCCCGACGGATACAGGATTATCCTCTCGCTCTACCTGCTTGAAGGCTACGACCACGATGAGATTGCAGAGATACTCGATATATCGAGCAGTACATCCAGATCGCAGCTGTCAAGGGCAAAACAAAAACTGATTGGCGAAATGAAAAAATTGGAGAGATGAATCATATAGAAGACATAATAAGAAACAACAAGGAATTTTTCGACAGTGAGGAGCCGTCGGAAGGGCACTTTGAAAGGTTTCAAAGGAAACTGGAGGTCAGATTCCAGCCCATGGCAGTCAGAAGAAGCATTGTTCCATATCTTCTTAAGGCCGCGGTAGTCACGCTGCTTGTTACTCTCTCTTCGCTGTGGATATGGGATCATTTCCTCAGGCCCGACAGGGACAGGATGAGCCTGAGTGATGTGTCACCGCAGTACCGGGAGGTAGAGAATTATTATGTACACCAGGTAACCCTGATGGAAAGCGAGCTTTCGGCAATCGATCTCAACGGCAATTCCGATCAGAAACAGATGCTCATCAGTGAACTCAGAAGCATGGATTCGGTATATGTACAGCTTCAGAAAGATCTGAAAACCAATCCCAACGATGAAAGAATTATCAATGCCATGATAGAGCATTACCAGACGAAAGTGGAAGTAATGTCCTACATATTGAATCAGCTTAAAGCTATCAGGAATGAAAATTTAAATGACACATACCATGAAAAGGCAAGCATTTAAAACCGGATCAATACTGCTCCTATGCCTTATCCTTGCCGCGCCACAGATTGTTTCCCAGGAGCTTACAAAGGAATTCAGCAGGGAATGGACAGCAGGCTCAGGTACTACACTCGATATCAACAACAGGTACGGCAAGGTCATTGTGGAAACATCGGACCAGGACCTGATCACAGTTGATGTAAAGGTTACGGTTAACTTTCCGAACCGTGAAAGGGCACAGAGGTATCTGGATTATATCAATGTGATCTTCAGTGAAGAAGGGGATATATTCAAAGCCAGGACCGTCATTGATGAGAAATTCAGTTTTTCGGGATGGGGAGGCAGTTCAAGGCGCTTCAGCATCGATTATACGATAAAGATGCCTTCGTTCATCAACTTCAAGCTCGTCAACAGATATGGCAACTCGGAGATAGAACAAGTTGACGGGCAGGTAAATATTGACATCAAGTACGGGAATCTGCTTATTGAAACACTTACCCGCGGCAACGAAAAACCGTTAAATGCAATAAGCGTGGCTTACGGAAAGGCTGAGATCGGATCGGCCGGATGGCTCGACCTTTTAATGAGGTATGTCGGAGAGCTTTCAGTTGATGAATGCCAGGCTCTTATTCTTGACAGCAGGTATTCAAAGATTTATATTGACAATATAAGCTCGGTGGTTGCCGATTCGAAATACGACAAGCTTGAAATAGATGAAATAAACAATCTGGTACTTGATGCAGGATACACCAACATCAACATAGGCAGCTTATACAAAAAGCTCAAGTTCGACGGAGCGTACGGATCCATGGCCGTTGAAAACATACCGGAAGGATTTGAATCGATAGAGACCAATTCGCGCTATCTGGGGCTAAGGCTCGGGATAGCCGGTGGAGCAAGCTATGAACTGGATGCCAGAACCTCCTACGGCGACCTGAAGTTCAATGAGGATTATTTCCATCGTCACCGCAGGATAGTGGAAAACACATCTACCGAGATGGCCGGTATTGTCGGCAGGAACAGCTCTCCTGATGCAAAAGTCTACGTACGCTCAAGTTACGGCTCGGTAAAGCTCTACTGATAAGAATGGAAAACTAAAAAAGGGACATAAGAGTGCCGTTCAGCTTCCTTTAAAAGATTGGGAGCAGATACAAAAGGACCTCGATGAACTGAAGCGTTTAAGAAACAAAAAACTGTTCATGACCAAGCTGGCTGAAAACGCCTCCATAAGTGATTGTCTTCTACATTTTTACTGGACCCCGAACCTTGAACTTCAAACCTGAAACCTCGAATTTTTCATTGTTAGCTTTTATTCACTAAATTTGCTAATAATAGTAAACAGAAATATACTAAAGATAATTATTATGAACTTTGGAAACAGAGTTGAAGAGCTTAGAAAACAAAAAGGTTGGTCTCAGAATGAACTCGCGAAAAGGGCTGAGATCTCCAGAGAGATGATTATTGGCCGCTATGAACGCGATGAATCAACACCTTCGATTAATATTGCCAAACGTTTAGCTGATATACTGGAAGTTTCGCTGGATTATCTGGCCGGGGGTACGGAACAAACCGTTGACAAGGCTACACTAAACAGGTTGAACGACATCAATAACCTGACTCCGGCTGATAAGAATCTTGTTTATGCCTTTTTAGATTCGTTTATTACCAAGGCTAAAATACAAAGTGTTTTACGCTAAAATTTAATAACTATGAATCCTCAGCATATTCAATTAAATATATCGCTTAGTTTCAAGCAGGTCGTTGAAATTGTAAAGCAATTGTCTCCTTCCGAAAAACAAATGCTTAGTGAAGTTCTATGGACGGAACAGGACATTAACGATATTGTAATCCCGGAAGAACACAAACAAATAGTGCGGGAACGGATAAAAAAATACGAAAACAGCCCTGACTGTTATCTTTCATGGGAGGACATTGAACATAAAATGTCTGACCGCAAATGAAATTCAAAGTAGAATACAACCCTGATTTCTATGATGACATTACTCAGGCTGTTGACTGGTATAATGAAAAACAAGCCGGTTTAGGCGACAGGCTTTTTAGAAATATCCGCAAACAAACGGCAAAACTCTCAACTACTGCCCAGCATTTTGCTATAAAATATGACGATATCCGGTGCATGTGCATTGAAAAATTTCCCTATCTGGTGCATTACCGTGTAAACGAGCAAACGAA
>JAAYQC010000083.1 GCA_012519515.1 Bacteroidales bacterium
ACCCATGTTGAATTGTCACCGCTGCTTTCCCAGACATACCTGTAAGTGTTGTCGCCGCCTGAAAGAAAGGGAGCTGCCGTTGCTTCAAGGTTTGTAAAGACCATCCCTTGGCAGATCTCCTGGTCTGAAGTAAGTATTGAGTTGTTTACGACCGGGTCAAGAACGGTTATCATGACTGAAGGACTGATATCTGCACAGGCACCTGAGGAAACTGAACGCCTGTACCATGTAGTCCGGGTAAAGGGCTGGGAGTGTTGATAGCTTTCAGTCTCTGCCGGCAAAGCCGTATAGCTGACATTGTCGGTTGACATTTCCCATCCGTACGCGTAGATCCCGTTGCCGTCCTGCACAGTTCCAAGCGGGATAAGTTCCGAAGCATTCTGGCCATAGCACAATGTTTCGGGGTTACCTATTATATTATTCTTTATATTCTGATGAACAATGATATTTACCGGCAGGCTTATGTCAGTTATGGCTCCACCCTGATCTCTGACCACCCTCCTGAACCAGGAGGTTTGTGACAATTCTGCCGGAGGGGTGTAATGCTGCTGGTTATTGTTGCCGGGAGCATTTGTGAAACCGGCGGTTGCCGATGTTGTGCTTACCTGCCAGAGAAATGTGTAGGGAGGAGTTCCCCCGACGGGCTGTGTTCCGGTAAGCTGTCCGTATCGAACGTTCGAACAAACTGAATCTATCCTGTTGCCCGTTGCAGCCGAGCGTACCGAGTTGAAAAGAAAACCATTAAGCTTTGGGAGGTAGGTGAATTTAAGCTCTCCTTCCAGGGGACTTGTCGGGCCGGGTATGGGGGTTGGTATACCATTCAGCACTGTTGCGCTTGTAAGCAATTCCGGCATGGAAGATGCGCTGAGCCAGATAAGACCTCCGCCGCCTCCGCCGCCTCCGCCTTCAAATGATCCGCCCGGACTTGTTCCTCCGTTGCCTCCGTTTGCGGAAATCCTGAGACCGGTGTTCAATCCCATGAATGAAAGGACTACCGATCCTCCGGCACCTCCTCCTCCGGCACCTGCATCACCTACCGAATTAAGCGCCGTCACACAGTCGGCCCGTATTATATGATTGTTGGCATCAATTGAATCTGCTATGATAAAAACTATTCCTCCACCGTTCCCCCCGTCTGATGCTATGGCGCCGCTTGCCTGAGTGGAAGCACCCGCTCCGCCACCGAGAAAAACACCGTCCTCGATGATGGAACCGGAAATACTTATGCCTCCGTATCCTCCGTCGCGGGGATCTTCGCCGCAGAATAATGCATTCTCAATTCCTCCGTCGGCACCCATGCCGCGGTTTGAACCGCCACCGCCGCCTGAATACCTTCCGTTGCCACCGCCGCCACCGGTTAAGTTCATACCCTGACCCTTTGCATGATCCGGATAAAGAAGCGCTCCCACATGATCATGAATAGCTATCCCTTCTCCCTTACGACCTGCATTGTTCCAGGAAATATCATATGAATCGAGACCGTTGGTTGCTACATTGGGGAATACGCATCCTCCTATTCCTGAAACACCGGGAGCTCCGGCAAAACCCTGACCGTTAAGATCAATATCAGCGTTCATGATAAGCTTCTTTCCAACCATTATAGCCAGAACCCCTCCGGTACCGGAAGAACTGTTCCAGGGCTGCGCCGTAAGAGTACTTGTGACCACCGGCTCATTGTAAAAAGGAACCCTTACGAGCTGAACATTCCCCCTTACATCGTATGAGTTAATGTAAACATTCCGGGTAAAGCGGATCTCTCCCGTACCAATATTCACACTCTGTACCTGAAGGAATTCATATGCCCCCGGAGTGCCGATAAGCGACTGAACATAACGACCGTAGGATCCGTGATCAGTCTGAATGCCGACTCCCTGCATCTGGATCAGCAGAACATAATCGCCTGATGCAAACTGTGCTGCCTGCGCCGATGAAACCATAACATAGCCCGGTCCAATGGAATTTACTTTGGCATAATGGTTTACAACTCCGCCTATCTCCTCCTGACAATATACTCCCAGGCTGACTGCTCCAAGAAAAAGCGCCGGCATTAACAGTAATTTGTTAATATGAAACAATAGTCTATTTGTCATCAGGAAATGATGTTACGACTTATTAACGATGAAATTGCCAAATAATTGAGAGATGCTCCTAATATTTATTTCATTTATGCCAACAGGCTTTGAAAAGGCTATATTTCCAGAATATCGGCGCTTTTTAACTTACCTCCGTATTCATTTACCTCCTTCTTTAAGTATCCTATTTTCTGTTATCCACTGCAGGAACTTACTTCTCTGCAGTCATATACCCCCTTTCCATCCCGTCCCGGATTCACACTGCTTTCATTTACCCCCTTTCCCGTTTCCCCCAGGGGGGAAAAGCTTCTTCCAATGAAGGTTCCAGGGGAACGTAGAACTTAAAGCACAAGTCATTCAAGTTGTGCAGGTAAAGCCCCCTATGGGTTGGGGGTTAAGCCCCGAATATCTGCCGGGGGAAACTCAATATGGAAACAGGTACCGGTTTCAGCCTCCGACTCAAACCATATTGTTCCACCCGCGTTTTCAACATTTCGTTTCACGATGGAAAGTCCGAGACCGGTTCCGGATGATTTTGTTGTGAAATTAGGAGTAAACATTTTTGATTTCAGCGACTCCGGAATACCGCATCCATTGTCGCAGACAGAAACCAGAATCCTGTCACCCTTCCTTTTCAGGTTGACCTTTATAACTCCGGCTTTCCCGGGAGGGATCGACTGAATCGCGTTCTTTATCAGATTCGAGAAAATACTGTTAACCTGTTCCTTGTCGGCATTGATAATAAAACGGTCGGAATGAGGAGCGCTGATCCTGAATGTTATCCCGTCGCTGCTCTTGAACAGCTCCATGGTAATCCTTATCTGCTCAAGAAGATCCAGCTCCACGGGATTTGCCACGGGGATCCTTGCAAAGGAGGAAAAGGCCGACGCGATCGACGACAGGTTATCTATATACTCTATCTGGTTCCTGGTAAACCTTTCAAGCCTTTCTTCAAAGCCCGGAACTCCGTCGGTCCACAACTTGAACAACTGCTGAACATTCAGTTTCATGGGAGTAAGGGGATTCTTTATCTCGTGCGCTATCTGCTTTGCCATCTCCCTCCATGCATATTCCCTTTCCGAATTAGCTAGCTTCTGGGCACTTTGCTCAAGCTCGTCAACCATCCTGTTGTACTGCCTTACCAGATCACCCACCTCATCATTGCCCTTATAGGAAAGATGCTCACTTTTCTTCCCCAGCTCCACCGACGCCAGCCTGCTGCTCAGCATGGCCAGGGGCGCAGTAAGCCTTTGACTTATTATCACCGCCAAACCGGTGGCAAGTACAATCAGGAGAAGAGTGAAATTGATGACAGCCACTATAATGCCCGAAATCTCCCTGGCCAGAATACTCTGCATCCTGAAATATGGCAGATTGACATAAGTAAGAAGTTCATTGTCAATATTATAAAAAGGAGCATAGCCGGAGACATATTCCAATTTGCCAATCTTCTCCTGCTGGAAATATTCGGTCTTCTTGAGGATGAACATATTGATAAAGGCGATGTTGTCCATCCTCCTGCTCACAAGGTCGCGGTAATAGATCTCGGGACGTGAGGAGGAAATGAGAAAACCGTAGGAATCGTATAGATTGATATCCGTGTTGAAAATGTTGGAAAGCCTTACCAGCACTTCTTCAAGAGTGTTGTTGTTGTCATCCTTCCAGTCGCGGCTCAGATCCCTTTCCGAGAAAATCATGTCATCAAGCTCCATGTTTATGGAACTCAGCTTTTCCTTTATGTTCTCATAATGCTTCTCCCTGTGTTGCCTGATTGTAAGGGATGCTATCACGAAGCCTATAAGAGTGAAAGAGATAATAAGTATCCCTATGAAGGACAACTGCATTTTTTGCCTGAAGTTGAAGCCGACCGGCTTTCCTATCGAAGGCTTCATACTTATGAAGTTAATGAAGCTGGAAAAGAGGAACACGAAAACAAAGATATAGGCAAAGGATATCAGGATGTCCTGGAATGATACCACCGGACTTCCTATCACCACCGTTACATTACCGTTACGGTACAGGAAGAGCTTGTGTGAATCGGCCTTTAATAAGCCGTAATCCATCACATCGTCGACGTACATCAGGTCGGTGGTGTTGAATGGGAAATCGCCGGTCCTGATAACCAGGTCGCCGTTAATGTATTTGGCAAAGGAGTAATCCTTCAGTTTTGCATAGCCATGGTATTTCTTGTCGAGAAGCAGTTCCGAATAGCCGGGCTGAAACACCCTGATATCGCTGTAAAGGTCGATGAACAGCCCGTTATGCCTTGAATTGTCCAGATCGAAAAACAACCGGCCAAGGTAACTTGCCCGCCCCTGTTTGCTGTCGATAAAATAGAATCCCGTCCCGGTCAGCTGATGACCGTTCTCTATGATCCTCTCATCGAAAAAGCTGTAGCAGTCTTCATAAAACTGGTTATGAATCCCGACGCTCAGCGAATCATTCCTCCGGCACAGAACGATGCTGAGATTGTAATTCCCCCAGTAACCTGTAAAATAGCGTTCATGTAAATAAGTAAGGATACTGTTGAAATTATCGCTCCCGAAATACGGAACATCCATCATCCTCTTCAGGGTGGTGTCAGATGAAATCACAGGCCACATATCGAGCAGCAGATGCTCGGCAGTCGGATCGTTCTCGGTGGAATAGCTGAGAAGCTGTATCTTGATGTTCTCCTTGTTCTTCTCCGATGAATAATAGGCAATCACGAACAGCGAATAAACCGAAAGCGCCAGCGAAAGAACCAGCGATCTGTTGAAGCGGCTGGCATCGCGGCGGCTAAAAAACCATAAAAGAAGCACAACTGAAAGCCAGAATACCGAAACTGCAAGAAGCGGAAGCAACTCCTTTCCGAAGAACAGCGGAAAAGGAAGCAGGGTTGCAAGGGCAGCAAGGCATACTGTTGAAAGCGACGGACGGCTTTCCGAACGGAATACGAGGAGTATGTAGAGAAACGGTACACTGAACAAAAGGATGATTACCATAAATCCGACCAGACTGAAAAGGTCGAGATTCAGTACCTTGTAAGTCTCGAAATTAATATTTGAATTGAAGACCAGATGAGTGAACACCTCGTGATAAAGGCTGAACATCAATGACCCCGGAAAGAGTAACAGAGTCAGAATGTGCCAGCTTGATATACCGGTCCTTTTAATCCGTTCGCTGTCTTTCAGAAGCAAAAAAAACATGAAGGCAAACATCGACAACAGGATGCTCAGAAGGAACAGATGCCCGAGTGAAGGAATAAAGCCGTTCATGGTGTACCTGAAGGGGGAAAAGAGTTCGGTCTGCGACAGCACGGCGGGTTTCCCGGCTATAAGTACAATCAGATAGACAAGCAGTGGCAAGCCCGAAGAGATCAGTAAGGCAATGCCATGTTTCCCGCGCGCGGCATAACAGCGGGCAAGGCAGCGTACCAGGTACAGAATGGCAATAAAAGCCAGCCCCCAGAGAAAAAGAGGTATATGGATAAAGCCTGTCCGTCCCTTCTCCGGGGGATAGATCAGGGAGAAAAGAAAAGTGCCGTCGGATGAGTAAACATGATAATCGGAGGCATTCCTGTCGAAGCTGAAACCGGTGGAAGCCGGGATCCGGAAATCCTTCTCAAATCCGTTGCTTATAATATCATTCTCCAGACTGTAATCGCTCCTGAGCCTGAGCAGACCGAGAATATTCTCAGGCCCGGCTTCCACCTTGCCCGTGAGAAACCAGCCGTTCTGGAGAAAGACAAAGGGTTTGCTGTACAGGGAATCATGAAGTACGCGGGGAGCATCAAAATCCGTATCCGACCAGCTTATAAGCCTGTCGCCCAGGTATTCAAGGATAGTGATGCCATTCTCACCTGCCCTGGCAAACAGGTTGTTTTCCACTTCCGTACCATGAGGCACACCACTGGCGAGAATGGGTTTCATCCCCTCAAGGCACTGCCCCATGATATTTTCCTTCTCCCAAAGTATCCTGTTGAACCTGCGGGTCAGAAACCTGTATTCAAAATTTCCCATATAGACCAGCTCGGCCGCCAGCGCGAGAAGGACCAGAAACACTGCCAGCAAAAACGGGGTGATCTTTAGCTTTCCTTCCTTCATCTTTTACAAAATAACTGCCTGTTAGTGATGATATGGTTCTCCCTTTATAACGGTGAATGCCCTGTAAAGCTGTTCGAGGAACAATAATCGTACCATCTGATGCGAAAATGTCATCCTTGAAAGCGACATGACCATGCCGGCCCTGCTCCGTATTTCATCCGCGAAACCCCAGGGACCCCCGATAACAAAGAGAATCCGCTTCTTACTGATCATAAGACTCTTCTCAAGCCATGAGGAAAACTCAATTGTTGAAAACTCTTTTCCCCTTTCATCAAGAATAACAATGAAGTCATCCTCAGTGAAGAATCCAAGCATCTGACCTGCTTCCCTGAGCTTTCTTTCTTCCTCAGGCATATTGCGGGTAAGCCTTATTTCAGGAAGACTGACGATCTCAAACGGCAAATAGCGCCTGATACGTTCCTCATAAATCGACAGGCCCTCCTTCAAGTATCTTTCAGTGGTTTTCCCGGTCTGCAATAAGACAATCTTCATAATTATTGGCCCGACTTTTGCATGTAATCGCTTGTCCGGCGCCGTATACAAAAATAATATAATAACTTGCTCGGGCAAGCTTTAAGCGGCAAAGGCCGGAAAGGGTTTTCTTTGTAATAAATTAATTTAAATTTGCATTCTGTAACCTGAACGCGGAATATTAATACATTGAAATAAATGAGGTTTTTAATTTCAACGGCGATCATCCTGTTTACAATCAGCTCACCGGGAGCCATTTGCCAGGAAGCTCAGGCAAAAATCCCCGCGGGAATATCCCTCTCATTTAAAACGGGAAATACCGCGGAACTGGCAAAATACATGAATTCCACTGTTGAACTGCTGCTCCTTGATAAAGAAGATTTCTATAAAAAAGCTGTCGCCGAAACCATCCTTAAAGATTTTTTCAGTCAGTATCAGGCAAAGGATTTCATAATACGCCATCAGGGAGCCCGCAACGATGCTCAATACGCCATTGGCAACCTTAGTACCGAAAAAGGCAACTTCAGAGTCTACTTCCTCCTTAAAAAGGTAGGGAACAACTTACTAATTCACCAGATACGTATTGAAGCCGACAACACACAATAGGATACTTGAGGAATTCATAGCAGGATGTCTGAGGGAGGATATAGGTGACGGTGATCATTCTACACTTGCTTCAATACCGGGAAAAGCCACCGGAAAAGCACGGCTGCTTATAAAACAAAAAGGTATCCTTTCGGGATGTAAGGTTGCAGAAGAGCTGTTCGGGATAATCGATCCCGGACTGAAGTTCGAAGCTTTCATTGACGACGGCAGCAGGATATCTCCCGGTGATATTGCTTTCCATGTATCCGGGAAAATACATTCGATACTTAAATCCGAAAGACTCGTCCTCAACATCATGCAGAGAATGAGCGGGATCGCCACAAGCACCGGAATGTATGTTGAGAAACTTGCAGGCCTCGATACCAGGATACTCGATACCAGGAAAACAACTCCCGGAATGCGATTCCTTGAAAAGGAGGCAGTGAGGGCAGGCGGAGGCATGAATCACAGAATGGGTCTCTACGACATGATAATGCTTAAGGATAACCATATCGACTATGCAGGAGGAATTGAGAAAGCTATCCGGAAAACCAATGATTACCTTAAAAAAACCAAAAAGAACCTGCTTATTGAAATCGAGGCCAGAAACCTTGACGATGTAAAAAGAATCCTGGAAACAGGAGGTGTTAACCGGATAATGCTCGACAATTTCAACCTGACCGACACCAGGGAAGCAGTAAGGCTCATCGGCAAAAGATACGAAACCGAATCGTCGGGCGGAATCACCCTTGAAACAATCAGGGATTACGCCGAATGCGGGGTTGATTTCATATCAGTCGGAGCTCTTACACATCACATCAATAGCCTCGATATGAGCCTGAAAGCATTTTAATACAACATATCTGTCAGTAAATGAGAAAATGGATCTGCCTTATGCTTGTGCTGCCTGCACTGGCCGGCTGCAATGAAAAAGTGGTCAGTCACTGGTTCACAGCTGAAAAAGCCATTGCATACTTCAGCAAAATTGAGGAAGCCTGCAACAGGGATGCCGGAAAACTATGGGGAAAAAACCTTTACGGCCCCCTGATGTTCATCGAGCGCACAAGCAGGAAAATAACTGCAAACATGCCCGATAACGAAGGCCTGCTAAAATTCAAGGACGGTGTCTATACCGGCACCTACCCTGCCGAAAACATAATAAACACCACATCAATTATTTACGGAGGTACAACATTCGGCATGGCCCCTCTTCCGGCCGAGGAAGACAATTACAGGATAACAATCAGGGGAATTCACGCCCTCTTTCACAGCTTTCAGAAGGAAAAAGGCATTGATCCCGAGAATTTCAACATCCTTATAATGGATGAAAAAGAAGCCCGACTGTGGATGAAACTGGAATGGAAAGCGCTCAAAAAAGCTATCATGTCCGAGGGCGAGGAACAAACGCTGGCAATAAGAGATGCTCTTATCTTCAGGGGATCGAACAGAGAATCATATCAGCGTTATGCACTGCTTGAAAACAAATTCGAAGCCTACGAGGGCCTGGCAACATTCACATATATGCTGGTGGGATCGGACAATTATAAAGAATTCAAAACCAGACTCCTGGAGTATCTCGACAGGATCTACGGTTTCCAGTCGTACGCGAGGTCCTACGGTGCAATTCACGGGGCCCTTTATGCATGCCTGCTTTACAGGCAGGGATTCGATTTCAAAAGCATATCACCCGATACGACCGACCTCGGGAGACTCGTTAAAATGCAGTACCAGATCGAACTTCCCGAAAAATGCCGTGACGTTGCCGGTTCCATAGCCCTTCACTACAACATCAACGAGATATACCGCGAGGAAGACCAGCGTCTGCAGGAAATAAAGGAAAGACTGAACGACAGGGTAAGCAACTTCACCGAAAGGCCTGTCGTGCTTCTCGAACTTGAAAGTCCTTCTTTCGATTTTGAACCTGAAGATGTGAGCTACCTCGATACCCTGGGAACCCTGTATCACGGGCTGCGTGTTTCGGACAACTGGGGAAAACTGACGGTGACCGAGGGCGACTGCCTGGTTTCAAACAACTATAAGTTTATCAGGATAACGGCCAAAGGTCTTAAACAGGACCGCAATCATGCAAGCGGAGAGGGATGGCAGATTATCCTCAATGACGGCTGGGAAGTGGCAAGATCGGAACAAAGCTTCTTTATCAGAAAAAGAATGTATTAAGCCCGGCCTCCCGAAAGGCCCCCCTTGTTCCCTATTGGCCCTGCTCCAGTTCGCGGAGCGACTCTTCAAGCGATTTTATCCTTGACTCGGCATCTGCTTTCTTCTTCCTTTCAACATCGATGACAGCCCTCGGGGCATTCTGAACAAAACGTTCATTGCCCAGTTTCTTCATCACTGTATCCAGGAAACCTTTCTGGTAGCTGAGCTCCGCGGCAATCCTTGCTTTTTCAGCCTCAATATCAATCATATCCCCCAGCGGAATGTAATACTCGGTGGTTCCTACCATGAATGAAGCTGAATTGCCGGGTTTTTCCGAAACAAAGCGGACTTCCGAAAGATTGCAGAGCTTTATTATCACATGCATGAAAGCATTATCGAATGAAGAGATTTCCGTCCTTACGAGTAGAATGAGCTGATCCCTTCCAGGAATCTGTTTCTCCTTCCTTACCGAACGAATGGCAGTGACAGTCTCCTTCGCGATGTCAAAACTTGCCAGCATTTCCCTGTCGTACTTTCCTGCCTTTGGCATGGGCGATATCATGATGCTTTCTCCTTCGCCGCGCCGCGAGATCTGCTGCCATATTTCCTCCGTTATGAATGGCATGAAGGGATGGATGATCCTTAGCAGACTGTCGAAAATGGTTACCGTGGCTTTATATGTGATGCTGTCAACAGGTTTCCCGTATTCCGGCTTGATAATCTCGAGGTACCAGGAGGAAAACTCATCCCAGAACAGCTTGTAGGAATTCATCAGGGCTTCCGAAATCCTGAATTTCCTGAAATTGGAATCAATCTCCGTGATGGATTTCTTAAGTACCCCGTTAATCCAAAGGACAGCCGCGGCCGACGATTCGGGCTGACTTATCGAATCATCAACATTCCAACTCTTTACAAGCCTGAAGGCGTTCCATATCTTGTTGGCGAAATTTCTTCCCTGCTCGGGAAGTGAGTCGTCATACAAAAGATCATTGCCTGCCGGCGAACAAAGCATCATTCCCACCCTCACCCCGTCGGCTCCGTATTTGGCTATCAGGTCAAGAGGCTCAGGTGAATTGCCCAGCGACTTCGACATTTTCCTGCGCTGCTGGTCGCGAACCAGTCCGGTGAGGTAAACATTGCTGAAAGGCTTCATGCCCCGGTATTCATAACCCGCGATGATCATTCTTGCAACCCAGAAAAAAAGGATCTCAGGTGCCGTGATAAGGTCGTTCGTGGGATAATAGTATTTAAGGTCGGGATTATCCGGATTGTTGATACCGTCAAAGCAGGTTATCGGCCAGAGCCATGATGAGAACCAGGTGTCGAGAACATCCTCGTCCTGCTTCAGATCACTTTCCTGCAATGACCTGTTGCCGCTTTTCTCCCTGGCAAGAATCAGGGCCTTCCCTGAATCCTCAGCGACAACAAATTCATTTTCCGAATAATACCACGCCGGGATACGGTGACCCCACCAGAGCTGGCGGCTGATGCACCAGTCATGGACATTCTCCATCCAGTGACGATACAGATTCCTGAACTTGGCCGGATGAAGCTGCACGTCACCGTTCATAACCGCCTCGAGTGCAGGTTTTGAGATATCCTTCATTTTAAGGAACCATTGAACCGAAAGACGGGGTTCAATTACGGCATTGGTCCTTTCGGAACGGCCTATCTTGTTAGTGTAGTCTATAATCTTTACAAGATCGCCTGTACGCCTGAGCTCTTTCTCAGCAAGCTCCCTTGCTTCAAACCTGTCGGTTCCCACGAAGAGACCGGCATCATTGCTGATGGTGCCGTTGGGATTGAATACATCTATCGAAGGAAGCTTATGCCGGATTCCTATCTCATAATCGTTAATGTCGTGTGCCGGAGTGATCTTAAGGCAGCCCGTACCGAACTCCATATCAACGTAATCATCAAAAATGAAAGGAACCTCACGGTTCACCATCGGTACTATCACCTTCCGGCCGCGCAGCCGGGCGTACCTTTCATCGGCCGGATTTGCACAGACTGCCGTGTCGCCGAGAATGGTCTCCGGACGTGTGGTAGCAACCGTTATATAATCATCTTCACCTGCAATCCTGTACCTTACATAATATAACTTCGACTTTTCTTCAGTGTAATTAACCTCTTCGTCCGATACTGCCGTCATGGCCTGCGGATCCCAGTTGACCATCCTGACACCCCTGTAAATGAGGCCCTTGTTGTAAAGGTCAACAAATACCCTGATCACCGAATCGTACCGCTTTTCGTCCATTGTGAAAAGAGTGCGGTCCCAGTCGCACGAAGCTCCCAGTTTCTTCAGCTGTTCCAGTATTATCCCTCCATGCTTATGAGTCCATTCCCATGCAACATCAAGGAAGGCTTCCCTGCCAATATCCTGCTTCTCAATCCCTTCCGACTTCAGCTTCGCTACCACCTTTGCTTCCGTGGCTATCGAGGCATGATCAGTTCCCGGAACCCAGCAGGCATTCCTGCCCTGCATCCTTGCCCTCCTCACAAGCACATCCTGAATGGTGTTGTTAAGCATGTGACCCATGTGTAGAACTCCTGTAACGTTGGGAGGGGGAATTACAATTGTATAGGGCTCTCTGCCATCGGGTACGCTCCTGAAGAATCCGTTCTTCATCCAGTAGTCATACCATTTGCTTTCTGCTTTCCCCGGTTCGTACTTGGACTGAATTTCCATTTTATGATCTTAAATGATTGCTTTTGAATGAAACAGCAAAAATATAAAAAATCATCGGATGAGCTTATACCCTGTAAAAAGTTGGACCATAAAAGATCAGTATATGCGAAATGAAAAGAATTACAGGACCTTAAAACATCCTCTGATTTATGTTATAACAATGTTATAACATAGGTTATAACGTTGTTATAACGTGTTCAAACCGGGATTTCCGCTTCCTGAATGATCCGACAGCTGAAAAGGCATACCTGCCGGGGTATGCAAATAAGATCAAAATCACTTTGTTTGTCAGGATTTTTAATAATTTTGTGTAAGTTGATAAAGAAAAATAATTCCTTTTAATATTAATATATGCCATATGTTTCTGAAAGAGGAAAGGCAATGCCCGCCTCACCAATAAGAAAGCTTATACCATTTGCAGAGGAAGCCGCGAGGAATGGTGTTAAAGTCTATCCTCTCAACATAGGCCAGCCCGATATTCAGACTCCGGAGCTTGCTCTTGATGCCATACGGAATATCAGACAAAAAGTTATCGCGTACAGCCATTCCGCCGGAAATGAATCATACAGGAGGAAGATCGCGAAATTCTATCGCAATATCGGGATAGAAGTTGACTATACCGACATCCTGATCACAACGGGAGCATCGGAAGCTATAACCTTTGCCATGTTTTCATGTCTCGACGCGGGAGACGAAATAATAACATCCGAGCCCTTTTATGCCAATTACAACGGATTTGCAGTCTCGACCGGTGTAAAAATAGTTCCGGTAACGTCAAGCATAAAAAACGACTTTGCCCTGCCACCGGTGGAAGAGATCCGGGAAAAAATCAATCCCAGGACCAAAGCCATACTTATATGCAATCCCAATAATCCGACAGGCTATCTTTATTCGAAGGAGGAGCTAAACAAGCTGAGGGACATTGTGAAAAAGCACAATCTCTACCTTTTCAGCGATGAGGCATACAGGGAGTTCTGCTACGACGGCGAGGACCATTTCTCAGCCATGAAGCTCGGGGGAATTGAAGATAACGTCATTATGATCGACTCTGCATCAAAGAGATACAGCGAATGCGGGCTGCGTATCGGTGCACTGGTAACCCGGAACAGGAATGTGATAGAAACCGCCCTGAGAATAGCCCAGTCGAGGCTCTCCCCTCCCGGTCTCGGACAGATTGCAGGTGAGGCATCTATCGACACGCCGCCTGAATATTTCAGGGGGATAAACAAGGAGTATACCCTGAGGAGAAACTTCATGGTGGAGGCCCTGAACAATATGCCGGGAGTTTATTGTCCTAAGCCAAAGGGAGCTTTTTATGTAATGGCAAAACTTCCTGTTGACGATTCCGACAGTTTCGCCCAATGGATACTTGAAAAGTTTGAATATAAAAAGCAAACCGT
>JAAYQC010000084.1 GCA_012519515.1 Bacteroidales bacterium
GGGTAAAAATCATTGTACAGATTCCCAATCAGTATAAAAGCTGTCTGATCAAGATTATATTTTGAGCATATCTGATTCACAGTTATTTCTCCCAGGCAAAAATCGATTTCAAAGTGTTCGAGAAATAGCAGTAATGATGGATTCTCTTTCAGCAGAGCAGTCATCTGTTTATCAGACCTGATATATGTTTTATGAGTGCTGTACATTATTAATGCAAATGTAGATGAGTATGTTTTAATATTATATCCCCGAAATGTATTAAAAATATGTCCATAAATAGCCGGTATTAAGGACTAATTCTTCATATAAGTGAATTGCATTACGGCCAGGGGTTAGCGCATGTCGATTATTTCAACACCTCTGTATTTGGCCGCTGAGAAGGCAAATTCGGAGTCGTCCGGTTTATAGCTGAGGTCGTAGCCTGTCACTTTCAGCATCACTGTAATCCCGTTTTTGTATTTGTATTCAAGGCCCTTGAGATCAAGCCCGGCTTTGCCAATTTCGAGTCTGATCCTTACATGGTCGCTGTTGATGTCTTCGGGATACAGGTCGATTAAGTACGAAGCCGTTCTCTCTTCAAGAAGGCGGGATTTGTAATTTTTTTTCCAGATGGTGAATATTGCTGATGGCTTTGCCATGAACGAATCGTCATTCCTGTCAGGTTTGGTAATGGTCACTTCCTCCACATCGGGAAGGTAGCTCCACATGTTTTCCCCGTTGTACCATAATATATTTTCTGGCAATTCAATCCTGTAGCGGTCTTTGCTCAGAATAGCCGAACCCTTGAGTCTGTTTGATGTACCTTCGACCTGATCGACGGTTTCCAGTGTAAATTGCATTGATACCGAGGGAGCTTTTGTTGCTTTGGCCGAGAAGTTTTCTAGTACCTTAACGGCAGCCGGATCGTTCTGGGCCGAGAGGCCGAGTGAGGCTGCCGCGAGGATGATTATTGCAGGAAGTCTTATCATTAAGATGTTTTTATTCAATATCCTTCAAAATCTGTTCCAAATATGTATAATCGGAAATAAGGACCTCCCTTGCCTTGCTTCCCTCGAATGGACCGACTATTCCCGCGGCTTCAAGCTGGTCGATCAGGCGGCCTGCCCTGTTATAGCCTATCGACAGTTTTCTCTGGATAAGGGATGTGGATCCCTGCTGGTGCTGTATGACAAGCCGGGCTGCTTCCTCAAACATAGGATCTCTTTTTTTAAGGTCGACATCCTGCAGTCCGCCCTCGCTGTCGTCTATATACTCGGGAAGGTGCATGGCGTCGGGATAACCCTGCTGTGATCCGATGAATTCGGTAACTTGTTCTATTTCATTTGAATCGACAAACGCGCACTGCACTCTTATAGCTTCGGCACCTGAGGATACCAGCATATCTCCGCGTCCCACCAGCCGTTCGGCCCCTGTTGCGTCGATTATCGTCCTTGAGTCGATCGACGAGAATACCCTGAAGGCTATGCGTGTAGGAAAGTTAGCCTTAATGAATCCGGTGATAATATTTGTCGAAGGACGCTGTGTTGAGATGATAAGGTGGATACCAATAGCTCTTGCAAGCTGGGCAAGGCGCCCTATCGGAGGTTCAATCTCCCTTCCGGCTGTCATGATTAGGTCAGCGAACTCATCGATGATAAGAACGATGTAGGGAAGGTATCGGTGGCCTTTCTCCGGGTTGAGTCTTCTTGATATGAATTTCTCGTTGTACTCCTTGATAGCCCTGGCCTGAGCATCCTTCATAAGTTCGAGCCTGTTGTCCATCTCGATGCACAGGGAATTCAGAGTGTTTATAACTTTCTGGGTGTCGGTAATAATTGCATCCTCCTCGCCGGGAAGCTTTGCCAGGAAGTGACGCTCTATCTTTGAATACAGGGGAAGTTCCACCCTTTTCGGGTCGATAAGCACCAGTTTTACTTCCGACGGGTGCTTCTTGTAAAGGAGCGAAGTAATAATTGCATTGATACCTACCGACTTACCCTGTCCGGTGGCGCCTGCTACAAGAAGGTGAGGCATCTTTGTCAGGTCGACAATGAAAGGTTCATTGGTGATTGTCCTGCCGAGTGCAAGGGCAAGGTCGAATTTTGATTCCTGGAATGCCTTCGAAGTGATGAGCGATTTCATCGATACTATCTCAGGCTTCTTGTTGGGGACTTCAATACCCACCGTTCCCCGTCCGGGGATAGGGGCTATTATTCTAATTCCCAGAGCCGACAGGTTAAGGGCAATATCGTTTTCGAGCGATTTGATACGTGCGACACGGATACCTCTTTCGGGAACTATCTCGTATAGGGTGACTGTCGGACCTACCGTGGCGGAAATATGCTTTATGGCAATATTGTGGTCGCCAAGTGTTTTGATAATGTTTTCCTTGTTTTCGATGACTTCCCGGTCGTCGAATTCAAATTCCGATTTATGGTCGGTAAGAAGTGATACCGGAGGGTATTTGTATCTTGACAGATCGAGTTTGGGGTCATAATTCTCAATTATCCTTTGAACCTCATGATCGGGCAGGACATCAGTTGCTAAGGGCCTGGTGATGTTGATAGGCAGCTTTTCGGTGGTTTTGGTATTCTGACCGTCTTTCCCGAGGACATGGACTATAGGCCCTCTTGACGACTCACTGTCGTAATCATTGTCAGTCGGGCGTTTTACAACAAACTCCAATTCATCCTTTTCCTTCTCATTATCCTTTGCAGTTTCGGAATCGCCGGCCGGTCCTCCGGATGAGGAGCCCGGGACTGATGGAATGACGCTTATTATTGTGGATGGAATGGTTTTCGTGAAAGTCTCGGGTTTGAATCTCAGTGCAAAGACCAGATATCCTATAGTAAGAAACAAAAGGATAATCCCTGTGCCGATCTTGCCGGCGAAGGAGTTAAGCCATTCGGTTATCTTGAATCCCTGGGCACCTCCGGGACCACCGCCAAGGTATCCGTCGGCATTTCCGAAAATGAAGCCCAGTATAAGAGAAATGATTATAACCGCGAAGCTCAGTTTGACAATCAGCTTCCATAGCGTAAGCTTCGGGAATTTGAGAAGCTTGAGCCCGATAACGCCGACAATCAGGGGTATCAGCAGAGCCCCGTACCCGAATCCGTAACCGATTAACATTTTAGCAAGGAAATGGCCACTCTTTCCCGACCAGTTCCTGACCTTGATATCGGCATTGGAAATAACGCTGGAATCGGCAAGGCTGAGATCTGTTTCCCACCAGAAAAGGTATGAAATACATGCCAGAAGCAGATAGACGGCAAAGCCTGATATCATAATCCCTATTATGAAACTGACTCTTTCATCCTTGAAGAAAGGCTTTGATTTTGCCTTTGTTTTTGACGATTTTTTACTACTGCTTTCCTTCTTTTTGCGCATATCGTCTCAATTACACACAAACCAAAAAACACCCCAAAGGTAATAAATTTGGAAATCGGAAAGGAAGGGAAAGGAAACTTTGAAAGGCATGCAGCACGGCAATACCGGCAAAAGAGCTTGTTGTTAACTCACATACAGGTCTTCTCAGACCGGGATCAGACAGGGTTATTGGAATACCCGACAGGAGCCTTTCAAAAGTTCACTATTTTGTCGATAAATCTGTTTATGTCATTTTTCGAGACTCTTTTGAATTTCTGCCTTCTTTCAAATGCTTTATCGGGAATCTCTTTTTTATAAACATTCTGTACCTCAAAGTGGAATTCGGAGGAACCGATTACGAAGAAAAAGTTCATAAGTACTCCGTCAATCTCCTGAAAAGGAGTGGAAGCGTTTGGTTTAGATATAGGTATTTCAGTGGTGTACCATATATTAAACACCTTTGACCTGTCGAAAGGGAGGGTAACTTCGGCATGCTTGCAATTGAAGCCGCATATTACTGATGTCTTCGATGTCTTCCTGATATTGATCCCCTTCATTGATTCGAATCCCGGATAGATTTCGCCCGGTTTAGAAGGATAGAAATACTTCAGGGTAAACATGCTTATGTATGTATCATAAATTTCCTTCGCGGGATTGGCCAGGTTTATTATTCCGGAATTGCCAAACGGAGAAACGAGCTCATATAATATTTTATCGTTTTTAAAGGATATGACAAGACTTTTGGGCAATATTTCCTTCGGCATGCGTGAGATATGACCCTTGAAACTGACATCATAGTGGATTTCCCCCTGAACGAGGTCCCTGCATTTGTTTCTATTACAGGATGACAGTATTGTGACTGATAATATTGTAGCAAGAAGTACCTGTCCCGATCTCACCGGCTATTTTTTTGAAAGGGGTAAATGTAAATATTTTTTTTCACTTGCTTCATCCATCGTCCTTTATGCACTGCCCTAATAAAAACAAAGTTCAACAACATTCTTTTTATTTCATTTTCCGATTAGTGTACATTTACGGAAAAATCCGTCGAACAGTAACATGTGGATAAAACCATCTGCCAAACTAAATAAGAACGGGTATTTTCATCAAACATTACATTTCTAAACTTTAAATATGAAAAAATGGCTCTTGTTGTCTCTGCCGGCAACGCGATACGGCTTGCTGTATAACTTATTGTCCGCTTTGAAAAGTTTTACCGGGTCAGGCAAGGTGAGTCGCGGAAGGTTCGGCGAGGGATGACAGGCACCATTGGGGGTGGGTACAGGTCTTGCAGGTCTTGCAAGTCGTGCAGGTCTTGCAAGTCTCTTACAATGAGGCTTTGACCTTAAAGGACACTAAACGCTTAACCCTGAACGCTTTTAATGGCAATTAGCAATTAGCAATTAACAATTAACAAATGACACAAGGCGCAAGACCGCACGACCGCAAGACCGCACGACAATGTATTATGTATTACAGGCGATGTATTATAGGCAATATACCGCATTAGAAGAGACCGCACGACTGCAAGACTGCAAGACCGCACGACAATGTCTTTGATCAGTTATCTTTGACACATCTTACTGAAAACCCTGCTTTCTTACTTAGACTATGTCCTGTTATATATGCTCCAGGCCATGAGGCTAACATATCCACATTCAACCCGCTGTCATCATCAATTCCATGAGATGAAGTCCACCAGTATCCCTTCCATCCTTTTGAACTAAACGTTCCATCCATATGGCTGCGCCAACCGCCCGGCATCGCGGTAAAACCGGTTTCATTCGTGGAATAGTTCCCTGAAGACCAAAACTGTTCACCAGCTGCTTTTAATTTATCACCGGCAATGTCTTCACCACCTAAATAGTTTATCAGAGTGAGCTATTCTTCATCGCTGGGCACATGGTAGCCTGCCGGACAGATGGATGTGATCTTTTCATTTGCAGCCCACCAGTTATAAA
>JAAYQC010000085.1 GCA_012519515.1 Bacteroidales bacterium
AAATTTCAGAAAACTTTACACTTTTAAAACAGGAAGGTGACCTTATTACAATGAAGCCGGACGGGCTTTACGACCTGATTTATTTCGATGCCTTCGGTCCTGACAAACAGCCTGAAATGTGGACTGATAAGATTTTTGAGAAGATCTCGGCAATAACGGTATCCGGAGGAGTGCTTGTCACTTATTCAGCCAAGGGAAGCGTGCAGAGATCACTGAAAAGAGCAGGCTTTGAAGTTCATCTTCTTTCCGGCCCTCCCGGCAAAAGGCAGATCACACGCGCGGTAAAAATTTAAAAAATTATTAAAAGCCTTCTATTTTCCTGAAGCCAAAGTATTATCTTTGACAAAATTTCTAAAATTAAATCGATATCAAATGAAAATCAAGGGATTAATCGTTATGGCCGCAGTGCTTGCCCTCATGCTTGGCTCATGTGCAAAACAGTCTATCACTAATGCCAAACTAAAAAACAAGGTGGATTCGCTTTCATATGCCTTCGGGATAATGAATTACTACGGATTGCAGGCTGATTCACTTCAGTTGAATCCGGTAGTTGTCGCCAAGGCAATGATGGAAGCGGAAAAAGAAAAGGCTAAAATGACCGAAGATATTGCAAGAGGTGTCATCATATCGTTTGTTACCGAACGTCAGGCTGAGATGGCTGAAAGACAGGCTGAACAGGACAAAGTATTATACAAGGACTACATAGCTGAGAATGAAGCATTCCTGGAAAAAAACAAGGAAAAGGAGGGAGTTACGGTTACTCCAAGTGGACTTCAGTACGAGGTGATAAAAATGGGAAGCGGTAACAAGCCTACCATCAACAGCACTGTTAAGGTACACTATGTTGGAACCCTTATTGACGGTACCGAATTCGACTCTTCCGTGGCAAGAGGCGAACCTGCACAGTTCCCCCTGTCGGGTGTTATTTCAGGATGGACCGAGGCTCTTCAGCTCATGCCGGTAGGATCAAAATTCAGGATTTATCTTCCGCAGGAACTGGCATATGGAGGAAACCAGGCAGGTGATAAGATCAAGCCTTTCTCAACTCTTATCTTTGATGTTGAACTTCTTGAAATAGTAGAATAACTTTGAAAATAGCCGAAATACATACCCCAAAGGGGATAATGAAGGTCAGCTTCTTTGAGGAAGATGCACCCCTGACTGTTGAGAATTTTGTAAAGCTTGCCGAAGATGGTTTCTACGACGGGCTTGCATTCCACAGGGTTATTCCCGGTTTCGTCATCCAGGGAGGCTGCCCCTTTTCAAGGGATATGAGTGATCCCAGAGTCGGAACGGGAGGCCCCGGATACCAGATTCGCTGCGAGCTTACAGGTGCGAACCAGTACCACGACAAGGGTGTACTTTCGATGGCTCACGCCGGAAGAAACACCGGTGGATCCCAGTTCTTCATCTGTCATAACAGATCCAATACAAAACACCTTGACAGACAGCATACCTGCTTCGGAAAGGTGATTGAAGGCCTTGAGGTGATTGACAAGATCAACCAGGGCGACCGGATAGAAAAAATAACGATAAAGGAGGAATAATATGTCATTCGAGATCACAGGCCGGGTAGTCGAAGTCATGCCTGTTAACCAGGTCAGCGACAAATTCAGAAAACGCGAATTTGTAATCGAGAAAAAGGAAACAGGCGGCTCAGCGGTTTTTATTGACTATATCAAGTTTCAGCTTGTTCAGGATAAATGCGACCTTATAAACGAATCCTTTCTCAACGAGGAAATCAAGGTATCCTTCAACATCAAGGGAAACAGGTGGGAGCGCGACGGTCGTGTGAATTATTTCACAAACCTCGATGCCTGGAAAATCGAGAAAGTGTCCGAAGCTGCCGGCAACGAGATGCCCATGCCGGGTCATCAGCTGGAAGACGCTCCGCCGGAAATTGATGATCTAAGTGACCTTCCATTCTGAAAAACGTTTAAGACTGAAGCATACACTTCAGTCTTTTTTTTGATATTTATCTTTATCTTCGACGGAAGGAGCCGCTCCCCGGACATAACAAACAGACCTATTGATATATAACTTAATAAACCAGCTGATATGAGATATTTTATCACCCTTTGTTTTCTGCTCCTGTCCGTGATGGCCGGAGCCCAGTCAGGCACTGAGACAGGTGTCATCACCGGCTCTGAGAGGGTTCAGCTTCCCTACAACAGGTTCGTACAATCGGCCGGGAAGCAGATATTTTTCGGGGATGAAGGCATGGAAAGTCATGCCTTGGATCTGGCCCTTTCACCTGATAAACGCTGGATAGCTGTGATGGAAAGAACAAGTGTTGTCTTTATCGACACCCGTACCGACGAAGTAAGCTTTGTCCTTAAAAATAATTTTCATCCCCTGCTGAGAGGGGCAAACAATACCTATTCCGGTATACAGTGGTTTGAAAACAATGGCAAAACCGAAGTTTACTGGAGTGTTGTCAACAACGATGACAGGTCGTTTGTGGCATCGGCCACATGGGACGGCACAAAGGCTGAATTCGGCAATCTGCTCGAATACCGCGGTGACGGGATTGCAGATATGGCTCTTCCGAATGAGATCCTGGTAAACAGGGAATCGGACCGGAATGTCATCTATGTGGTTCTTAACGGTAACAATAAGGTTATCAAGCAGGATCTTGCCACAGGCGATACAATATGGATAGCGGATCCCGGAGTTGCGCCTTACGGCATCGCGATGGCCCGTGGCAAGCTATACGTGACGAACTGGGCGGGACGGACTCCGCTGCCCGGCGACACCGAGGTCGCCGGTATTCCCTGGGGCAAGGCCCGCGTGGACAACAAGGCAGGAGGAAGCACCAGGGAAGGAAGCCTTACTGTTATCGATTCAAAAACAGGAACCAAACTGAAAGAACTTATAATCGGACTGCATCCTAACGAGATTGTAAGCGACAGTCAGGGCCGCTTTGTTTACCTGACAAACTCCAACAGCGACAACGTGATGGTTATAAACACACTGATAGATGAAGTAACGGAAACCGTCAGCGTAAGGCTGCAGCCCGAGATGAATCCTTTCTTCGGCGACTCCCCCAATGGTCTGTGTCTGTCGGATGATGAAAAACATCTTCTCGTGGCAAACGGCATGGACAATGCCCTGGCTGTTATAAGACTTTCAAAGAAATCGGCTAAAAACGGCCGGGGTAAAACCAGCACGGTGACGGGCTTCATTCCCACGGGAGCATATCCTTCGGGAGTTGCCGTTATACCCGGCAGGGGCAATATATACACCGCCAATCTTGAAGCTGTTGGAGCAAGGCTCCCCTCCAAAACCTCAGCCACAGCCAACCCTATATACAATTCCCACAACATGCTGGCATCGGTTTCTTCAATCCCCTTCCCCGACACCCGTACACTGCAATCGTATACCGACACGGTAATAGCGCTCAACGACCTGTCGCGGGCCATCCTAGCAAGGGAAAAACCCAGAAACGGCATCAGTCCGAAAACGGTGCCTGACAGGATAGGAGAACCTTCGGTATTCAAACATGTGCTTTATATAATAAAGGAAAACAGAACCTACGATCAGGTTCTCGGCGACATGCCCCAGGGAAAGGGAGATCCCGGACTCTGCACCTACGGAGCCAATATTACACCCAACACTCACCGCCTGTGCGAAGAGTTCCTTCTGCTCGACAACTTCCACGTATCCGGGAAATGCTCGGCCGAGGGACATCAGTGGACCGATGCATCAATAGTGACCGACTATATTGAAAAGAACATGAGAGCCTGGTTCAGAAGCTATCCCCACGTTCAGGAAGATGCACTGGTTTATGCTCCTACCGGTTTTATCTGGGATAACGCGCTGAAGCATGGGAGAACAGTGAGGATCTACGGCGAGGCTTCTTCTCCGGTGTTTAAACAAAACCTGAGCTGGACCGATGTTTACAACATGTACAGGAATGGGGAAAAAGTTCCGTTCAAAAATGTCACTACCATAGAGTCTGTCAAAAACATCCTCTCCCCTACTTTTCCTTCATACGGACCTCATATTTTCACTGACCTGATGAGAGCTGACGACCTTATAGGGGAACTTCACAAATATGAGGCTATGCCCGGTGATTCCCTGCCCGAACTGATGATAATCGCCCTTCCCAATGATCATACCGCGGGTTTAAGACCGGGATTCCCGACACCAAGAGCTATGGTAGCCGACAACGACCTGGCGCTTGGCAAAATTGTGGAAGCCTTCAGCAAAAGCCGTTTCTGGGAAAGCACCGTGATTTTTGTCGTGGAAGACGATTCGCAGGGCGGCTGGGACCATGTTTCATCATACCGCACAGTCGCATTGGTAATCAGCCCTTATTCAAGACTGAAAAAGACAATCAGCACCCACTACACCCAGCCTTCCATGGTAAGGACAATAGAACAAATACTGGGTATGCCTCCAATGAACATCCAGGATGCCATTGCAAATCCGATGGCTGACTGCTTCGGAACAAAGCCCGATCTGACTCCATACATTGCCCTTCCGTCCAATATTCCCATAGATGAGATGAATCCGCCGCTGTCTTCCCTCAGGGGAAAAGCCCTTCATTTTGCCAAAAAGAGCATGCAGCCCGAATTCGGGAAGGTTGACTCCGGAAACGACGACCTGCTGAACAGGATACTCTGGTTCGCAGAAAAAGGCAATCTGCCCTACCCTGCAAAATACGCGGGGGCAAAAAAGAATGAAAGAGATGATGATGAACCCGAGTATTAGTCTTAGCGGTCTGAAAAAACTCTGAACTCAAGTGTAGAAAACCCATAAGACACTGAATAACAGAAACCATAAAATTTCAATATGCATTATCTCAGGAAGAAGGGAAACAAACACTAACTTTGAAGATCAGGCACATTACTTTAATGTCAATAATAAATTATTATCATTCAACTACTTAAGATACTCAAATGATTATATTTTTCGAAAGCAGGTCAGGTAAAATCATTGCAGCCGGAACCACCACCGATTTAAATAATGAGGACATAGAAAAACTGCTATGGCTTTTCAGCGACGCTCAGCTTCTTAAAAAATCCAGGCTCGAGGGAAGGTTCGTGGGACCGAGAAAGGAAATGATCACTCCGTGGAGTACCAATGCCGTCGAGATAACCAGAAACATTGGGATTAGCGGAATAACGAGAATTGAAGAACTTATCCCCGTCCGGAGCGATAACCCGGGATATGATCCGATGCTGCAGGCACTGTACGTGAATCCCGGCCAGGATTTGTTTACCATCGACCGCGTGCCTGAAGAAATAGTAAAGATAAGCGACATTGGGGCCTATAACAAGGAAGAAGGTCTGGCGCTTAATGAAGATGAGATAAAATATCTTGAAGAGCTTTCAAAGTCGATTGGCAGGCCTCTTACCGACAGCGAGGTATTTGGTTTTTCGCAGGTCAATTCAGAACATTGCCGGCATAAGATATTCAACGGAATATTTATAATCGACGGTGAGGAAAAGGACTCTACCCTGTTCCAGCTAATAAAAAACACCACGCATTTTAACAGGAACAAGGTTGTTTCGGCCTACAAGGATAATTGTGCTTTTATGCAGGGACCTGTAGCCGAGCAGTTTGCACCGGCGTCGCAGGATAAACCCGACTTTTTTGCAGTAAAGGAATTTGAGTCGGTGCTTTCACTGAAAGCTGAAACACACAACTTTCCCACTACCGTCGAGCCTTTCAACGGCGCTTCGACCGGAACGGGAGGGGAAATCCGCGACAGGATGGCAGGAGGCAAAGGCTCCTTCCCTATTGCCGGCACTGCTGTTTATATGACAGCCTATCCCCGGCTCGACGAAAGCCGGCCATGGGAAAATGCCTTTCCCGAAAGGCCCTGGCTCTACCGCAGACCTGCCGAAATACTTATGAAAGCATCAAACGGGGCAAGCGATTTCGGCAATAAATACGGCCAGCCTCTTATCTGCGGATCCGTTCTGACCTTCGAACACTTCGAAGACCTTAAACAATACGGATACGACAAGGTGGTAATGCTTGCCGGAGGAATCGGCATAGGAAAAAAAGCGGATTCGGAAAAGGGTGTTCCTCAGAAAGGCGACCTTATTGTCCTGCTTGGAGGTGACAATTACAGAATAGGAATGGGTGGAGGAGCAGTTTCGTCGGTGGAGACCGGAAAATACGACAGCTCCATAGAACTCAATGCCGTCCAGCGTGCCAATCCCGAAATGCAGAAGAGAATATACAACACCATCAGGGCGCTTATAGAATCGGATTCAAATCCGATAGTGTCGATCCATGACCACGGAGCAGGAGGACACCTTAACTGCCTTTCGGAACTGGTCGATGCCACCGGCGGCAGGATTGACATCAGCAAACTTCCGGTGGGCGATCCCAGCCTTTCGGCAAGGGAAATTATAGGGAATGAGTCGCAGGAAAGAATGGGGCTTGTAATGAGGCCGGATGACATTCAAAAACTGATTGCCATTGCTGAAAGGGAAAGAGCTCCCTACTATATCATTGGCGAGATCAGCGGCGATCACAGATTAAGTTTCTACAACGGGAAAACCGGTGAAAAACCAGTAGACCTTGAACTCGGATCACTTTTCGGCAATCCGCCGAGAACTGTGATAAGCGACTCAAGGGTGGAAACAAAATTCAGCGCGGTTGAATACAGCCCTGAAAAAATACCCGAATACCTTGAAAAAGTACTTCAGCTTGATGAAGTTGCCTGCAAAGACTGGCTTACCAGCAAGGTCGACAGGTCGGTTACCGGACTAATTGCAAAACAGCAATGCGCCGGACCGCTCCAGCTTCCGCTCAACAACCTGGGAGCCATCGCTCTCGATTACAGGGGAATCAGGGGAATGGCGGTTGCCGTCGGGCATGCTCCCGCGGCCGGGCTAATCGACCCTGAAGCAGGATCGGTGTTGTCGATCGCCGAAGCCCTTACAAATATTATTTGGGCGCCGCTGGCCGACGGACTGAAAAGCGTATCTCTCTCCGCGAACTGGGCCTGGCCATGCAAGAACAAGGGCGAAGATGCTAGATTGTACAAGGCAGTCAAGGCAGCCGGCAAATTTGCATGCGACCTTGGAATAAACATACCGACCGGCAAGGACAGCTTGTCGATGACACAGAAATATCCCGACCAGACCGTGCTCTCTCCGGGAACCGTGGTAATATCGGCAGCCGCGGAGGTAAGCAATATCAGGAAAATTGTGGAACCGGTAATGGTAAACGATCCATACACCAGTCTGATCTATATTGATATGAGCAGGGACAGACTTAAGACCGGGGGCAGTTGTTTCTCCCAGGTGCTTAACAGGATCGGGGATGAAGCTCCTGTTGTCACTGACCCGGCATATTTTGCCGAAGTATTCAATACCATTCAGGAACTTATCAATAAGGGGAAGATCCTTGCCGGACATGATATATCAGCGGGTGGAATGATAACTACACTTCTCGAAATGTGTTTTTCAAATACCGAAGGAGGAGCTGTCATCAACCTTTCCGCCCTCAATGAAAGCGATACTGTCAGGATGCTTTTCAGTCAGAATCCCGGAATCATCATTCAGGTGAAGGATGTTAACGAAATAGCAGAAATATTGCTTGAAAGGGGTGTCTCCTACCTGGCAATAGGACATCCGGTCACAGACAGAACACTGAAAATCACCGTCAATAATGAAGCCTACTCTTTCGATATTGACCAAATGAGGGACATCTGGTTCAGGACATCCTGGCTCTTTGACAGGCGTCAGAGCGGGCCCGAGCATGCCAGGGAGAGATTCGAATCATATAAAAAGAGTCCTCTCCGCTTCGACACGGGTAGTTTCCAGGGCAGCTTCAAATCGCTGGGCATTTCCCCCAACCGAAGAAAAAAATGGGGTACCAGGGCTGCAATAATCAGAGAAAAAGGAGTTAACGGCGACAGGGAGATGGCTTATGCACTGTGGCTTGCCGGATTCGACGTGAAAGATGTACACATGACCGACCTTATAAGCGGCAGGGAAACACTTGAAGATCTGAATATGGTAGTCTTTGTGGGAGGCTATTCCAACTCCGACGTCTTCGGATCGGCAAAGGGCTGGGCAGGAGCATTCAGATACAACGCGAAGGCCCGGAAGGCTCTCAGCGATTTCTACTCACGGCCGGACACACTCTCACTCGGGGTTTGCAACGGCTGCCAGCTGATGGCCGAACTAGATCTTATATATCCCGGTCAGGGGAAAAAGGTGAAGCTTACCACCAACAAGTCGGGGAGATTTGAATCCTCCTTCCTGGCCGTGAAAATACCTTCCAACAATTCGATAATGTTAGGGAACATGGCAGGAATGGAACTGGGTATCTGGGTGGCTAACGGCGAAGGCCGCTTCAGCCTTCCCAATCCTGAAGATAAATATGAGGTTGTCCTAAAATACAGCCGGAGCAGCTATCCTGCCAATCCAAACGGATCGGATTACGATGTTGCAGGCCTCTGTTCCGATGATGGCCGTCACCTGGCAATGATGCCTCACCTGGAAAGATCAATCTTCCCATGGCAATGCGCGTACTATCCTGGCGAAAAAATGCAGGATGAGATTACTCCCTGGATAAAAGCCTTTGTAAATGCAAGGCTGTGGATTGAGGGAAAGATCAGCGGGTCAATGGAGTGAGGATCACCGAAACAAGCCTGGTGTCTAAACTCTCGCCCCTGGAATTGTTCATGGCTTCCTTGGGAAGTACTTTCTCACTGATCACCTGGATGCTGTATTCACCGGGTTCTGAAAAATAAAACGAGCCGGCATAGGAATCAGCCCTGTAATAAGGCAGTGATACTTCCTTTGAATCACGAACCACCCTGTCGATAGCAGGATCAACCTCGATATGCTTGTCAAGCAGGCTTATCCTTACAGAGTTGATGTAGCTCAGATCGGTGGTGTCCTTGGTAGCGCTCGAAAGCCATACCTTGTATGTTCCGGGCTTTGATACCACTACATTCCATTCTGCAGTGTTGCTTTCCGGATGATGGGCATCGCTGTAGCAAACTGCTTCCTCCAGATGGAGAGAAAAACTTCCGTCTGATTCCTGGACTACAACATTCTCAGGCATTTCAGCCTTCGGTGAATTGCTCCCGCACGACCAGACAAACAGAATAACCAAACCAAATAGGGTAAAGATTTTTCTATTCATATAATAGTATTTTATGACTAACAACTTTATTACAACGTAACATTGACATTCAGAGTATGTGTTTAAACTGCGAAAGAACAAAAAAAATACCAAGCTTCCGCAATAAAATCAGAAAATATTAACAATTTTCTGTAAAAATTTATCTCAGGGATGTTGCAGGCTCTTTCAGCAACTTCTTTTTAGATCTGCTGCGCGGCATTTTCAGACCGGGAGTGTCTGCCAATGCTTCGACGGCAAGTTCTGCAATGTCCATAACCCTGGTGCCGGTCGCCTGCGACAGTGTCTTTTTGCAAAGAGGACAGGCAGTGATAAGTGAGTCGGGAGAACATTCAGTCAGTTTGCTGCAAACATCTTCTGCAATCTTTTGCCTCTTATCGCGACTCAGCATAATGTTTCCAAGGCTGCCTCCACAACACAGCGAATTTTCATCATCAAAAGCGGTGGCTTCGAGAGTGGCCACATGCTTTATTACTTCCCGGGGCTCATAGTATACACCCGACCGCCGGCCAAGCTCGCAGGGACTATGGTATGTAACCCTTTTCTGAAGAAAATTAAGATCGATAAAACCTTCATCTATAATGCTTTTGATGAACTGAGAATGATGAAGCACTTCGGCGTCGAGATAATAGCTTTCCCTGAACACTTTATAGCATATCGGGCAGGAAGTAACAAGGGTTTGTGCTCCCGATTTCTCTATCAGCTGAGAATTGTAGTTTGTCAGTTCACGGGCTTCCCTGTCATTTCCTGCCAGCATAAGAGGCCTTCCGCAGCATACTCCGCCATGCTCGTCCATAAACGACCAGTTAAGGCCCGAGGCATCGAGTATTCTTACCATGGCCTTCTTCACCGAAGGTGTAAGATGAGTCATGCATCCTGCAAAATATAGAACATCAGTTTTTTCCTGCCTGAGCCGCGGAAGAAAATCATAGGATGTGCCGGCTTCCTGCTTCGGGGCCGGAACGGTCAGCCTGTTCCGGAAATAACCCTTCGATGTGTTCTCGTACATATACTCTTTTCCCTCTGCCCGCCTGACAATCATCCTGATCGGGGATATCTCAATCCCGACAGGGCAGATATTATCACATCGCCCGCACATAAGGCAATTGTGGGCAACGTCATATAGTTCATCGCTGTTCCTGATCCCCTTCATCAGGTAGGTGGCCTGAATGGTGTTTATACCCGTTGTAAAGCCAAGCTGGCATACGTCAATGCACATTCCGCACGAAGAGCATGAATGCACTTCTACCTCGGAATAGGTTCCCGGTTTGTCGCCGGTCCGTATGCCCGAGTTGCGCATGAAGATGAGAAACAGTTCCGTGGGAATATGAAGATACCTGGTAAGCGGAAGCAGGACGAAAAAAGTACCCAGCGAAAGCGAATAGAGCCACCAGAAAGGATAGGCCAGCTCATTGGCCGGAAGAAAAGAGGCCAGTGCTTTTCCCAGGCTTCCTGTCAGAAAGCTTCCAGTACCATAGGCTCCGCATGTAAGACTCTCGGCAATAAGACGGCTTGGAAAAATAAGACATAACGATGTGAGGGCAATTTTGTCGAGCGGCTTAAGCCTGGTGGTCTTCTTCATCCCGACAACCCTCGACGAAAACCTCTTGATTACAGCAATTAGAAGTCCCGACAGTATGAAGGCAAGGATGAGATCCATAAGGAAGGCATAGGAATTCTCGAAAAAGGTCTTTCCATGATCGGGATGGAAAAACCTGAAGAATATCGCCTTGTAGGAATGGTTAAGATGCTTTTCACTGAAGATGTTAGCCTCGATGGTCCCGAAAACTATAAGAAGAAACCATCCGAAGGCCAGGCTCATGTGCATGTAGCCCAGTCGCGGATTCGACTTAAGGATTTTCCGGTGAATAAGACTCTCGAGGAATATTTCTTTCAGACTCTGGCCGAATGCCCTCCCGAAGAAACCTCGCTGAAGCCTGAGCTTGTCAGGCCTTGAAAGCTCCCTGAACCAGATAATGCACCTGACCACCGCATAGATGAGTATGAAGTAGAGTCCTATATTGAAGGGGATTACGAAAGGATCAAAGTTCATAGCCTTCTGTTTTTCGGAACGCCTGTTTTGCCACACTTATCACATTGCGGGTATTGACACCCCTGGGGCAGACCAGAATACACTTGCCGCATAGCATGCATTTCCTGATCTTCTCCCTTACCTGTTCATTCTCACCCCTCTTTAGCAAGATATGTATCTCTCTCAGACTGAAATCAGTGAAATTCCCTGTCGTACACGTCGCGGTGCAGCATCCGCATTCGATACAAAGCTTAAGACTCGGCTCCCTTTCAATAATATATCTGACTATGCCGCGATCGTTGGCGTCATAGTTTATAACACGAGCTTTTGAAAGGGAAAATCCGAATTTTTCCATTTACTTTTCCTGGTTGAGATAGTTGACAATCTCCATTACTGCGCCCCGCGCATGGGAAATCGTTTCTGTTATATTCAGCGGTGCAGTGCAGGTTCCCGCGTAAAACACACCTTTTATATTACCCATGTTGGTACCGAAATGATGATCGGCAGGCTGGAAAAACCTGTTCTCCCCCCTTTTGAGCTTAGCCTCATCCGCCAGCCTGATACCATCTTCCGACATCTCCATTCCTGCCATCAGAACAAGTATGTCGAGTTCCATCTTAAGGGGCCGCCCTACAAGCGTATCCTCTACTTTTGCTACCAGCCTGTTCTGAATGTTAACGGCCACTTCCGACACCTTTCCGCGGATGAAGCTGACCGAATATTTTTCCTGGGCTTCCTTGTAAAGCTCTTCATACAACGCTCCTCCCATCCTCATATCCATATAGAAGCAGAAAACCTTGCACGAGGGAAGAACTTTCCTTACCTCAATAGCCTGCTTAACGGCAGTAACGCAGCAAAGCTTGGAGCAATAGATATTCCCGGCTTTTTCATCCCTGGAACCCACGCAATGAAGAAATCCTATCCTTTCCGGCTTGTTGCCGTTTACAAGTTTAAGCTCGTTCTTCCTGAACATCGCTTCAAGATCGGCAGAGCTAATTACATTGTCATAAATACCGTAGCCGTACTCTTCCTTCCTTTCACTTCTAAACAGATCAAAACCGGTTGCCAGCAACACGGCATCCGCGTTTATTGTTTCACCGTTTTCAACACTTACGGCAAATTCGTCGCCCTTCCTGCTAAATCCGGTCACCTTACGTCCTTTCATCAGAAGTATGTTCTGATGCGAAACCAGTCCTCTGAGATATTCAAGAACTTCATCGCTGCTTCGCCGGTTGGGGAACAGATGATACCAATCCCTGAGATGTCCTCCCAGCTCATTTCCCTTTTCAACAAGAGTCACCGAAACACCCTCTCGGGCCAGACGGCCAGCAGCTTCCATTCCGGCAGTCCCGCCACCTATTACAACAACGTGTCTGCCCATATCAGGAATTAATTAGATTTTTCGGTATCGGCATCTGCCTGCCGTCTTTTGTACGGAATTTATCGCTGGGATCAAATTCGATTCCCATCTTCCTTAAAAGCGGTTCCGACTGAACCATATGGATCTGTAAGCCTATATCCCATGGATTATAACCCATCACCAGGGCGGCAAGCTCTTCATAGGTAAGTACGGGAATAGACTCTCCATTGTCTCCGAAGGTTGTACCCTCCATCTCTTTTATTGTATACTGCCACTTGTCCATGAACATGGTGCAGCCCGGACAGTTGGTGAGAACCAGGTCAGGCTTGTATGCTTTCATTGATGAAAACTTCTTGACGGTATTTGAAAGCGAATAACCCCTGTTGGCCTGAACAAGATACTGCCTGAATCCAAAACCGCAACAATGCCTTCTCTCGGGATAATCGATAACCTGGCCTCCCCACGACTCAATCATACCGCTGAGAACTTGCGGAAATTCGGCCCCTCCCACTCCATATTTCGGGAAAATCTTTGCATAATGACAACCAATGTGTTCAACAACCCTGAGAGGTTCGCCCGTCTGTTTGTTTATAAGAGGATATTTTGCAGCGGCGGCAATCTGATCGCGGAACTTGTAGACAAGATCACTCGTATGAACAACATTCTCAGGCACATCAAACTCCCTGCCCGTTGCCTTGTACAGGTATTCCCTTGTTTTTTCAAGCTCCTCCGGAAAATGCTTCCAGGTCTCAAGTATCTCGGTGTAAATACCAAAGGAGGTTACGCAAGAGATAGCTATGTTCTTGTATCCGGCCTCCTTCATAAGAGCGTAATGACGGGCTATAACGGTCTGGATGGTCGAAAAGGGAACAACATCGGCATGATATCCTATCCCGGTACAGGTGGTATGAGATGGATTCTCATACACATCCTTGCCCAGAACATCGCGCATAAGATGCAGGAAAAACTGCTCCGAGCCCGGGAAAAAACTCTGCCTGATGCACGACCTTACATAAAAGAAATGATCATCAGCTATTTCCTTCTGATAATCGCGCCATACCATTCTGTTATCTTTCTCTTTCATATTGAATATATCAATAGGTATGCTTCTTTTCGGAGGACGTGAATGTCATAATGAAATATTCATTGTCAATCCCTTCATCATCGAATTGAAGCCCCATTTCAGCTGCTTTCTTTTTCGAGTGAACCTCTATGGTTTCAAACAACTCCGTACCTCCGGTAATCTCGAATATCTTCCTGAGCTCTTCCTTCGCGTCTTCAGGTATCTTCCTCAGCGGACCTTCGCCCAGCTCGTCGATCTTGCCTCCCAAACGCTCATAAATATCCCTGGAATTATCAAGTATATACTGCCATACCGGCCCCTGCTCACGATGCATGTCGGGCCTGACGGCATAGGTAGCGACACAATATCCGTATTTGAAAATATTCTCCCCGACAGTCCGCTTGATGGCAAACTGCTGTCTCCCCTTTTCCGACTCGGTAAAAAAACCAAGCTTCTGAGAAAGGGTTCTTAGCGACATGACGACCAGCGCGGGAGTGTTGCCTCTCGGGCATCTGGTCTTGCACGACATGCATTCCCCGCAATACCATATCGTCTCAGATTTGAGAAGTTTTTCTATATCATCGTTATCACCCTTCTGCACCGTATCAACAATTTTCCGGGGATCATAGTCATAGAATTCGGCTGCCGGACATATGGCCGTACAGATACCGCAGTTCATGCAGGCTTTGAGACCTTCCACAAACCTGATATCCTGCTTCAGAAGTTCCAGATAGTTTTCCATTCAGGATGTAATTGATGTGACCGGGTACTGTTATTTTATTAACAACAAAATTACTTTTTTGAACAGTGGCATATAATAGGCTTAAAACTTATTTTACTGTGAGTATAAATACCTACTCCAACTTCCTTGTTCAGGTTGTTGGGTGAAGGAAGAATATATGAATATTTATTGTAATTTTGAGGTATGATACTCATTGCTGAAAGTGGCGGGACAAAAACAAACTGGTGTGCCGTTTCGGATTCCCGCGAAACCGGTATTATTCCAAGTATCGGGCTCAACCCGAATTTCGTATCGAAGGACACTATCCGTGATGTGTTGTTGGAGGAAGTACTCCCGGCAATGAATAATCCTCCCATTGATGAAGTCTGGTTTTACGGCGCAGGATGTGCTGGAGAAGCCATGCTTGCCAAAGTTGCGGATGCAGTGAATTCCGCTCTTCCTGACATCAGGGTCAATGTGCTTTCCGATCTTGCAGGAGCTGCAAAAGGAATGCTCGGAAATCAGCCCGGTTATATCTGTATGATAGGTACAGGATCAAACTCGGGATATTACGACGGCAGGAATATAACCGCCAACGTCCCTCCCCTGGGATTCATTCTTGGTGATGAAGGAAGCGGAGCATCACTCGGAAAGAAAATCATTGCCGATTTTCTGAGGGGAATAATGCCGAAACAGTTGTCAGATGAATTCAGAAACATTTACGGAGCTGAGAAGGATGAAATTGTTTCAAATGTTTACAGGGGAGTTTTTCCAAGCCGCTATATCGGAGGCTTTGTGAAATTCCTGAATGACCATATCGGCGAACAGTATTGCAGGGAACTGGTTGAAACTTCATTCGGGGAATTCGTAAAGAGGAACCTGAACCTTTACGGCGCTCCCCGGGGTACTTCGATCGCTGTCACGGGATCGGTTGCCTGGCATTTCAGGACCATCCTGAAGGAAGTCTTCAGCAAAAACGGCTTTGTAATATCCTCAGTCTGCCAGGGACCAATTGAAGGACTGATAAAGTATCACAGGGAAAACTCATAAACTTAAACAATTAATATTAATGATATTCTGAGGCGGAGGCATAGGAAGATGTTTTTAACCGGAAAGCAGATATGACCAGTGTGACGGAATCCGATTCCCTTTACAACGATCTTGAAAAGATGCCGGTATGGGAAATACTCGAATCAATAAACCAGGAAGACCAGAAAGTACCGCTTATAGTTAGAAAATCCATACCCGAAATAGCCCGCCTGGTTGAAGCAGTAGTGGCGAGAATGAAGAAGGGAGGCAGGCTTTTTTATATAGGTGCGGGAACCAGCGGACGCCTTGGCATCGTGGATGCATCCGAGATACCTCCCACTTTCGGCCTCGATCACGGTTATGTAATCGGACTGATATCCGGAGGCGACGGGGCGATCAGAAAGGCAGTGGAGATGGCCGAAGACAATGAGGAACTTGGATGGAAAGACATTCTGGCTTTCAAGCCCACCCCCCTGGATGTGGTGGTCGGAATAGCAGCATCGGGAACAACACCCTATGTGATCGGTGCCCTGAAGGGAGCCCGGCAAAACGGATTATTCACAGCTTCCATAACATGCAATCCCGGGTCGCCCGTGGCAGCCCAGGCTGATGTAGCTATCGAGGTCATAACAGGCCCTGAATTCGTGACAGGCAGCACCAGGATGAAAGCAGGCACAGCCCAGAAACTGGTTCTCAACATGATTACCACAACAACCATGATAAGACTGGGAAGAGTGAAAGGAAATAAAATGGTTAACATGCAGCTTACCAACCAGAAACTTATCAGAAGGGGAACAAAGATGATTTCCGATGAGCTCGGACTTGATCCGGAAACTTCAAAAAAACTGCTTCTCCTTCATGGATCGGTCAAAAGAGCCATCGATGCGTATACTGAAAATAATAATGATTCAAGTCAAACACAAGCATGAGCAATACTGACAATCACCTCAGCACTCTTTGCAGCAGGTACCCTGCCCTCACCGGCCTCAGGGACAATATAGCCGAAGCAGCGGAAATGATTATAAGCTGTTACAATCAGGGAGGCAAACTGCTTGTTTGCGGAAACGGGGGAAGCTGCGCCGATGCCGAACACCTCACGGCTGAGCTGATGAAAAGTTTTGAAAAGGAAAGGCCACTCGACCAATCACTTATCGACCGGCTATGCGAAATATCCCCCGAAAGGGGCAGATTCCTGGGCGAAAAGCTGAGTCATGCTCTCCCGGCAATTCCCCTTACTTCAAATACAGCCCTTACAACAGCTGTCAGCAACGATACGGACTCTTCTCTTATTTTTGCCCAGCAGCTTATTGGCTATGGAAACGAGGGAGATATACTGATCGGATTAAGCACCTCTGGAAACTCCGTGAATGTGATTGATGCCTGTATCACGGCCAGGGCCCTGAATATGAATATTATAGGTTTTACCGGAAGCAGTGGCGGAAAAATGAAGCAGTTCTGCGATATTCTTATCAATGTCCCTGAAACAAGAACTGCCTGGGTTCAGGAATTGTTGCTCCCTGCCATGCATACCGTATGCCTCATAGTGGAAGATTTTTTTTACAGCTGATAAAACAAAAGAATAATGAATCCAGAATCTCTTAAGGAAGTACTCGAAAAGATCCAAACGACAAAAATCGGAGTCGTCGGCGATTTCTGCCTCGATGCCTACTGGTTTATAGATGAATCGAAAACCGAGATCTCAATTGAGACCGGAAAACCCACCACTCCTGTCAGACGGCAGAAGTATTCGCTGGGAGGCGCCGGAAACGTTGCAAGCAACCTTACAGCGCTGGGAGTCCGCGATGTAAGAGCTTTCGGCGTGATTGGAAACGATCCCTTCGGAACTGAAATGATAGCTCTGCTGAACAGCAATGGCATTGATTCGCGGAATGTGCTGACACAGGAAAACGACTGGTCAACTCATGTGTACATAAAACCTCATATCGGCGATGAAGAACAGAGCCGTATCGATTTCGGAAACTTCAACATCCTGTCGGATGAAACAGCTGAACGTCTAATTGCAAACCTGAGGGTCGAGTTGCACGAAGTGGACCTGGTAATCATCAACCAGCAGGTCGCCTCGGGAATTCACACTCCCTGGTTCAGGCAGAAACTTAAAGAAGTTATAAGGCAGTTCTCAGAGAAAATATTCATAACTGACAGCCGGGAATTCACCGACGAGTACGGCGGAGCATACAGGAAGATGAACGACAGGGAAGCTGCAAGGCTTTGCAGTGTACACCTTGCATCCGGTGAATCATTGTCGTATACGGAGCTTATTAATGCCGCCGAGAGACTCTATGACCGATACATGAAGCCGCTTTTCATAACCAGGGGTGACCGCGGTTCAATAGTGACCGACGATAAGGGAATACTTGAGATAGAATCGATGATGATAACAGGCAGAACCGACACGGTGGGAGCCGGCGACAGCTATCTCGCGGGTGTCGCTTCTGCACTTGCCGCGGGCTTTAACCCCGGGACGGCCGGCCGGCTAGGAAATTTTGCAGCAGGTGTAACCGTTCAGAAGCTTTTTCAGACCGGCACGGCCAGCCCCGAAGAGGTAATTGCCATCGGAAGTGATGCCGATTATGTCTATCATCCCGATCTGGCTGAAGATATCAGACAGGCAAAATACCATCCCGATTCTGAAATCGAGATCATTACAACATGGCATAAGCCTCCTGAAATAAAACATGCCATATTTGACAACGACGGAACTATTTCAACCTTCCGCCAGGGATGGGAATATATTATGGCCCCCATGATGGTCAGGGCAATCCTCGGCGACAGATACGATGATGCCGGTGAAACAACACTGAAAAAGGTAAGATCAGCAGTCGACGACCTTATTGATAAAACAACCGGTATCCAGACTTTAAGGCAAATGCTTCACCTTGGTGAGCTTGTAAGGGAATTCGGCTTTGTAGCCGAAGGTGACATACTTGACGCCCACGGCTATAAGGAGATCTACAACGAAGATCTGATTGCCATGGTCAGACGACGGGAAGCAAAACTCAGACGGGGAGAGATATCAACGGATGATCTTAGTATCAAGAATGCAATTCCTTTTCTGAAAGTACTTTACGAAAAAGGGATCAGGCTCTGGCTTACCAGCGGAACCGACACGGCCGATGTCAGGCATGAAGCAGAGGTGCTTGGCTACGCATACCTTTTTGAAGAAAGGATATTCGGAGCGACAGGGGATATTGATGCCGAAGCGAAGAAGATGGTTCTCGATTCGATACTTGATTCGATCGGAAAAGATGATGCTGCATCAATAATTACATTCGGCGACGGTCCGGTTGAGATCAGGGAAACCCACAAGCGCGGCGGCCTCACCGCGGGCGTGGCCAGCAACGAACTCAGGCGCTATGGTCTTAATCCTTCAAAAAGAACCCGTTTGATAAAGGCAGGGGCCGATATCGTTATTCCCGATTTCGCGCAGCCTGAAATTTTACTTGGACTTTTAAATATCAGATAGATGCCAGGTAGTATATTTGACCGGGACCGCCTCATCATCAAAAGCCTTGATGAAAGGAAAAACCAGATCATTTTCCGCGACAAGATGGTGACTCCTGCTTTCAGGCCGGATAATCTTCCGGATGAAACACTCCGTATCATAAAAGAGACAGCATCGAGGATCATAAAGGCCAGGAAAGATAATAAACCGGTCATCCTTGCCTTTGGCGCCCATACAATTAAAAACGGGTTGAGTACCGTGCTGACTGAACTTATCCGCCGGGGATGGGTGACTCACCTTGCCACCAACGGGGCTGGCATCATCCACGACTGGGAATTTGCCTTCCAGGGCGAATCGGGAGAAAACGTCAGGGAAAATACAGCGAAAGGACAATTCGGGATCTGGCAGGAAACAGGTCTGTTCTTAAACCTGGCCATCACTGTTGGTGCTTTTGAAAACCTGGGCTACGGTGAATCGGTCGGCAAAATGATATCAAGGGAGGGGCTTGATATTCCGGATATGCAGTTTCTTGCCGACCAGGCAGTGAAAAACATTAAAGCCGATCCCGGATATGCAGCATCAGCTGCCGACCTGCTCGGAACAATAAAGAAGCGAAGGATCAAACCCGGTTTCATGAGCATCCCCCACCCCTTTAAGGAATATTCCGTTCAATGTGCCGCGTATGAACTCGGAGTGCCTTTTACAGGTCATCCTATGATAGGGCACGACATAATCTACACTCACCCCGCGAACAACGGTGCGGCAATAGGAAGAACCGCCTTACGCGATTTCCTGTGCTATGCCGGAAGCGTAGCCGGAATTGACGGCGGGGTTTATCTTTCTATCGGTTCGGCTGTTATGTCGCCGATGATCTTTGAAAAATCACTCTCGATGGCTCAGAATGTTCATATCCAAAACGGGAAACATATTGACGGCCATATGATTGTTGTAGTTGATCTCGCCAGGAATGAATGGGACTGGAACAGGCTTGGAGAACCTCCCGCGGATAATCCGGCATATTACCTGCGGTATTGCAAGACATTCAGCAGGATGGGCGGCGAAATGCACTACCTGCAGGCTGATAACAGGGATTTTCTATGTGAGTTATTCCACGTGCTGTCCGAAACCGGCCCCGACTGATTCGGCGGTCTGTTCCTCCGGTGCTTCCGGTCTGACCTTCTGAAAGCTTTCCATCATCGCTGTCACGCTTGCATATCTCCATGCCTTGAGAAACAGCCGCAGGATAACCAGCAGCTGCGATACCACCAGCATAAGAAAAACTGCTCCGCCTGTAGCCGGTCGCCATGCCGGCATAATCATAACCACGGCATACAACAGCAGTATCTGAACCAGGATCAGCAAAACCATCAGGAGATATGACCTGCCGAATTTGCCAAAGGTAGTGCTGAGTCCGTATCCAATGGCTTCAAATGCCGAAACATTATCGCTGCCTGCCTTCCATGCCCTTGAATAATCGGCTACCAGCAGGAAAACAGGTGTCAGAAACGCCAGCAATAAAGCGCCGGCTAACCGAATGGCGCCTGAGTATTCTCCATTCCCTGATACGCTTGCTCCCAGGGGAACTAACAACAGCAATATCAAAAAAAAGCTATAGGCAATTGTCAATACAAATAAGATCAGCAGATACGGCAGGAAATTGCCGGCGGCAACCCTGAAAAACTCTCTTGCCGAAAATCCACCCGTGTCCTTCCTCATAATGCCGAAAAGACCGGCTGATACAAAAGCATTCAGCATAAAGGCAACAAGGAATGTAAAAATTAAACCACCGGTATAAGATGATAAGATACCCATACCTGTAGTGCCCAGGTCAGCAAATACTTCTATATCCAGTCCTTCCGCAAGCCTTTCGGTTATCATGCTGCCGCCGAAAGCACTGTTCAGGGCTGACCTGAGCGGATAGACAAGCGATAAGGTCAGAAGAAAAAACAAAAACCATGTAATAAGAACGCCGGTTCGTGCCCTGCACACCAATTCAAAACCTTTCCTGAGGGAACTGAAAATCTTCATCACGAAAATCTTTAAAACAGTAAGAGACTAAATGTAAACTGAATGAAGGAAAGCAGTTTGTTTGCCAGACGGCGGACCGCGAGACGCGAGGGTTTCTCTGTCAGTGAATTGTTTACAAAATTCACATCCATGGCAATCTTGTGTCCGGGATCAATCTTAACCCATTCGATCTGGCGGTGACCTGTATATACAAACTCCCTGTACCTGTCCTTTCCATCCCATACTTCAAGTATCTCGTCGCCGTTGGTGAAATGAATCAGCACTTCCACGGGAAGCATTACTTCACCCAGCCTATCGACCATTGCAATAGCCGTATAAAGGGAATCGGAATTTTGTGATTCTTCATCATCATCTTCAGCGATGCCTTCATAGCTGTAATGCTTCCTGTTGACTATCCGCGTCACCCTGTAATCACAAATACCTGTACCGAAGAAGGCCTGATCAAAGAACCAGTTCATGTCAGAACCGAATTTCTCTCCATGTTCATTTCTCACAACCTCACTGACCACATCAATGAAATCACTCGCGCTCGGATGCCTGAAAGCCCACTCGCGGTAATATTCCCTGAAAACATTATCCATGGTTTCCTGCCCGATAATACCCTCGAGAGTATGAAGCGATGTGGCTGCCTTAAAATATGTCATCATACCGTAGGTGTCATTGGGATAATTCCAGGCATATTCCCTGTTTGTTATGATTTGCCTTACCGGCGACAGCACATATGACAGTCGGGCCACCGCCTTATCGGAAATACCTAAAAAACGGTGGTCAATCATTCCTGACCCGTTGCCGTAATAATGGTCCATTATCCTGCCTTCCCAGTAGCTGTTCACACCCTCATCGAGCCACGGCTCCTCAAACTCATTGCTTGCCAGGATACCCATGAAATATGCATGACCGAACTCGTGAACGGTAACCATTTCCGGTACATTGACGTATTCAGGCATCCTGTCTGAGGATCCTGATGTGAAAAGGGTTGTGTATTCCATACCGCCAGCTCCGGCTCCCTTCATCGGAGGATCGACAAAAGTCAGGTAATCCCAGGGATAGGGACCCACATGGCTGTCAAGATATTCCAGGGCGTTTTTCACGGCGGTAAACTGCCTTTCAACCTGGTTTATCCGTGTTTCCGGAAGGAGAAGCGTGATGTCGACATGATTCCATTTGTCCTTAAAAACCATGTAACCGGGCCAGGCTGTCCATGCAAAATCGACAATGTCCTCCGCACGGAAAACCTGTGTCTTCATACCGTCATCGATCTTTTCCGAGATCAGCTTACCGCCCGAACCTGTCACGTATTCTGCAGGCAGGCTTATTTTTACATCATAAACGCTGTGATTGGAATAAAATTCCGAATTTGCATGAAACTGGTGGCAGTTCCATGATCCCCTACCCTTTTCTCCATCGCGTGAAGGCTCATAGACACCGAACTTTGGGAACCACTGAGCGACAAAGTAGAAATCATCAGCAAAGCCTGTCCTCCTGATGGCGGACGGGAGCTTGGTCACAAAGTCAATGGCCACTGCCACGGTGTCGCCCGGCATGGCGGCTTCGGGAAGTTTAATCCTGATTACAGTCTTGTCATAGCGGTTTCCGTCATCCGGGCTGATGTACTCCATCAAAGGAAGAAGATCTTTTTCGCCATTTCCGGTAAACGATTTTATCTCAATCCATCCCGGATCGGATTCCTTCCTGCCGGGAGATCCCCCTGACTCCTTGTAAAATGTTGTTCTGTTGCTTCGGAACGCATTCATATACAAATGCATTCTGATCTCCGGAACGGTGTCGGCAGTATTATTGACCCAGTATGCATCCATCTTCCCGGAAACAGTTTTGGCTTCCGTATCCAGTGATACATCGAAACTGTATCCGGTTATCCTGTCGCTGAGAGCTTTATTTTCCCGCGGCAACAGTGCCTGGCAAGGGAGCAGAAGCGACAAACTTACAATAAAGCAAAGTTTTAAATTCATATCAGTAATTCTTCCATTCAGGAATAGATAAAGAATATCCCCCCGTATCCCGGAGGGATATATATTAGGAGGCTGGGTTGATTCAGAGGGGTAGAAACACGAGTACTGTTCTTATTTCGAAACCTCCTGTTTTGTCAGGGTAACCGGTATCTCTCCTTCAAAATAGACAGCCTTACCTGTCATTTTCTTGTCACCATCCAACTTAAGATGAATAACAACTTCCATTCCTTCAACATAAGCCGTGAATGTAAACGTGTCTTTTTCAAGCTTTGCCGATTCGCCTGTCAGGTTGTAGCCAATGTTTGGGAAAGAGATTGATGTGGAAAACTTTTCATTGGCAAACTTTACATCGATAGTACCTGATGTAAAACCTTCAGGTGCATAGGGAGCTTCAAATTTCCACAAGCCCGTGTATGCCTGGTTCTTTGAAGCTGTCTGAGCTGTCAGGGTGAAAACCGCGCAAAAAGTAAGAAGAAACAGTGTAAAAATTCCTTTTTTCATCATAATATAGTTTTGAGTTTAGTTTTTAATGGTTTGATTGCTATCCCGTTCATGAAGGGATGGGTTTCGTCCTTGAGTTTTTTTAGTTGAGCCAAATATAACTAAATCTATTGGAAATTTGCCAGCTGTGTCAGGCAATATCAACTCCTGATGGCCCGGGGAAGTACATGTTAACGGCAAATTCTTCAGGAAAATCCTGAGCATCCGACAGTTCAACGTACCTTGAATTTTCAAGAATCCTGAGCATGCGCTTTTCATGCTCATCCGACCGGAGGTTCTGCACGGCGCCGATTCCCGCGCTGTTCCCGACCGGAAAGATCCTGTTTTTCAGTTCCGAAGGCAGAAGACCCAGGGCTATGGCCGAATCAATGTTAATGTAATTTCCTATACCGCCGGCAAGGAAAAGAGCTTCTATATCTTCAAACCCTATCCCGGCATACTTCATAAGAATTCGTATACCTGAAAAGATTGCCGATTTTGCCAGCTGGATCTCCCTTATATCCTGCCGGGTTATCATTATATTATTTCCGGGATAAACAACAAAGGAATCTTTCAGGAATCCGCTTTCGTCCACAATACCTTTCCTGAGAAGATATGCCACGATATCTACTATCCCTGATCCGCAGATTCCCTCCGGCTCAGTATTCCCTATCACCGTGATTCTTCCGTCGTCGGAATAAGCTGATACAGCACCCCTTACCGCCGCCATGCCGCAGGACAGACTTGCACCCTCAAAAGCAGGTCCGGCAGCCGCGGAACAGGCATAAACAGTATCGCCGGCCACAAGCGCTATCTCACCGTTTGTACCTATATCCACGAACAGGTAGTTTTGATAAAGCGGTTTCAGCACTGCCAGGCCGGCAATGATATCTGCACCGACATACGCCGACAAACATGGAAGCGTGATAAGCTGACCATCAGGGTTGATATTCAATCCGGAGTAGACGCCCCTCCTGACCTGCCTTTCAGTGAACACCGGCGTGAACGGGGCCAGGGCAATAGACACGGGATCCTCGCCCAGAAGCAGGTGAAGCATGGTGGTGTTGCCAGCCACGACAATCTTTTCAATATCGCGGGTATCCAGATCGCGTTCAGTAAGAAAGGTTTCCACCTCAGAGTTCATGGAAGCACATATAACAGTCTGAAGATCCCTGAGCCCGGTATCATTCTCCTGACACCAGGTGATCCGGCTTATTATGTCGGCCCCAAATCTCATTTGCGGATTCAGAAAGGTCGATATTTTCTCGATTGCGCCATCAATAAGGTTCAGGAAGTAAAGAGCCACGGTGGTTGTACCCAGATCAACCGCCACTCCGTATGGAGAAGGGCTGTGAAAGGAAGACGGCTCCGGCCTGAACTGAAAATCCTCAAGGAATTCCGTCTGCCTTGCAAGAATTTGGGCTTCATCATCGCCAGGTAAAATAACTTCAATATCGCTTACCGGGTAATATCTGCATGAAAGCACTTTCCCGGTACCCGATACCCATACCGTGCATTTTCCGCAAAGACCCCGACCGCCACACGGCGAATAAACATTGTATCCGTTTTTTCCGAGAATGGTCAGAAGCGGGATCCCTTCCTCCGAATCCATCTCCCTGACTCCGTCACTGCCTATACATCTTATCCTTATCATTTCATTCCGGAATCAATATGGCATATCGTATTCAACCCTTTCATTTCCGGATAAAATTATGATTTTCGCATATAATTGCCAATAATCGGATTGTCAATAACCATGTTGCCGTTCATTTTATACGCGATGATGCAAAAAGGATTAAATTTGCCGATGATCGTGAAATACATAAGATGGGTATGAAGAAAATGATTTTCGTCCGACACGGTAAGGCCGAAGAATATACTGGATCCGGCGATTACGAAAGATCCTTAACCACGAAAGGCAAAACGGTTTCGGGAAAGATGGCCCGTATGCTGAAACAGAAAATAAAGGATCCTTACGTACTGGTTACAAGCCCGGCCTTCAGGGCTTATGAAACAGCTGTGATCTTCGCGAGGATACTGGGATACGATACAGAAAAGATAATCCTCAGGGAAAGCCTTTATTCACCCGCGAACCTGAAGTCATTTGCCGTGATAACCGAAGAACTTGATGAAAAATACAATGCTGTGATATTGTTCGGACACAATCCCTCGTTTACTGAAATACCCGACATCCTTTCCATATCCGGTTGCGATATAGTCCCGAAAAGCGGAATAGTAAGCCTGTCATTCAAAGCAGAAACCTGGAAAGAAGTATTTGGGGAGAAGGGATCTGTTGAGTTTTTTCTTAAACCAAATGAAATACTATGAACAAGACTTACATCCCTAAGGAAATAAGCTGGCTCTCATTCAATGAAAGAGTGTTGCAGGAAGCCGAAAACAAAGATGTTCCGCTTATCGAGAGGTTCCGCTTTCTTGGAATCTACTCAAATAACCTTGACGAGTATTTCAGGGTAAGGGTGGCAACCCTGAGAAGACTGAGCCAGCTGGGTTCCAAATCACAAAATGTTCTTGGCTACAGCCCCAAGGCAACCCTCAAGAAAGTCAATGAGATAGTCCTTGAGCAGAATGCCAGGTTCGAGAAAGCCTATACCGGACTGATCCAGGAACTTTTAAAGCACAATATTCATATTGTCAACGAAAAGGAACTGAATCCCGAACAGTCGGAATTCGTAAGGAATTATTTTCTCAAGGAAGTGCGCAACAGACTGATGCCTTTTCTTTTCGATAAGGACAGTGATTTTCACAATCTTACCGACGATGCAATTTACCTGGCCATATCCCTTTCCAGGAAAAACGATGAAAAGCAGAAATACGCCCTTCTTGAAGTACCGACGGATGTCCTTCCAAGATTTGTTGTGCTTCCTGAAACAGATGAAAACAAGTATCTGATGTTCCTTGAAGATATTATCCGATTCGGACTTAAGGACATTTTCTTCATTTTCGACTTCGATGAGATCAGGGCATACACGATCAAGCTGACACGTGACGCGGAACTTGAGCTTACAGATGATATCGCCGAAAGCTACATTGAGAAGATTTCCCGCAGCATCCAGCAAAGAAAGCACGGAAACCCCGTCAGGTTCATTTACGACAGGGAAATGCCGAAAGACATGCTGAAAATGCTTACCCGGCTGCTGAATTTCGGGGCTGATGATACCCTTATACCCGGCGACCGCTACCATAACTTCAAGGACTTCATGAAGTTTCCCCAGTTCGGTAAGAAAAAGTTCTATTATGAACCCTTCAGGCATATCCCCCATAAGGACATCCCCTCGGGAAAAAGCATCCTTTCCGCGATAAACAAAAAGGATATAATGCTCTTCTTCCCTTACCATCCTTTTGAACACTTCATCGATCTGCTGAGAGAAGCATCCATTGATCCTTATGTCATCTCCATACAGATTACCCTCTACAGGCTTGCAAGAAACTCGAGCGTGATCAATGCCCTGCTGAATGCCGTAAGAAACGGAAAAAAAGTTACAACCATAGTAGAGCTGCAGGCCCGTTTCGACGAGGAAGCAAATATTCTATGGGGTAACAAGCTTATGGATGAAGGAGTTAAAGTGATTTATGGTGTTCCCGGACTCAAGGTGCATGCAAAACTATGTCTTATAACCCGTTCAAAGAACAACATACTCCACAGGTATGCAGCTGTCGGAACAGGTAATTTCAATGAGGATACTGCAAGGATCTACACGGACCACCTGCTCCTGACTGCCGACAAGAAAATCACAAACGATGTGTTCAAGGCATTCAATTTCTTCAATGTAAACTACCGGAAAGACAGATACTACCATTTAATCCTCTCCCCCTTCTACCTGCGTAACCGTATAACTCAGCTTATAGAAAATGAAATTAAAAATGCCGCGGCGGGGAAGAAGTCATTTATTTACATTAAGCTTAACAACCTGACCGACCCGGAGATTATAAACCTGCTGTATGAGGCAAGCCGTGCAGGAGTGACCGTGAGACTGATTGTCAGAGGTATGTTTTCGGTTGTGACAGGAACAAAGAATCTCAGTGAGAATATCAAGGCCATTGGAATTGTCGACCGTTTTCTTGAACACAGCCGTTTCATGATATTCTGTAACGACGGGAATGAGGAATGCTTTATCTCGTCGGCCGATCTGATGACAAGGAACATTGAGCACAGGATAGAGGTCACATGTCCGGTTTACGACAAGACATTGAAAAACGAACTTAAAGAGATCTTTGAGATCCAGTGGTCAGATAACGTTAAGGCCAGAAAGCTTGATCCTGCCCTGGCTAACAAGTTCGTCAAGCCCGGGAAAAAGCCTCTCCTCCGCTCCCAGGTGGAGGTTTATTCGTATGTCATGAGAACAAGCGGCAAATGTCCCGATAAATAAAACTGGCAATGAACATCCCGGCCCTTATAACCGGCAGTATCGTCATCATTGTCTTTTCGTGGTTCTATTCGGTAAAAGGTAAAAGATACCACGGGATACCGCGTTTATTTGCTTTTGAAAGTATTCTGATACTTGTTCTCCTGAATATTACTCACTGGTTTTCAACCCCTTTTTCGTGGAACCAGATCATTTCCCTGATCCTGCTGGCACTTTCTGCATGGGTTGGTATTGCCGGTTATGTAACCCTTTACAGGAAAGGAAAGGCCGAAGGAGATTTTGAAAACACTACAGTGCTGGTCAGGTCAGGTGTATATGGAATTATAAGACACCCCTTGTATTTATCACTTCTTCTAATTGGAACAAGTATCATGATGATAAAGCTCACCCTGCCGTCCATAATTGCAGGTCTGGCCAACCTCATTGCTCTCGGGGTTACGGCATATATTGAAGAAAAAGAAATGGTGGAGAAATTCGGTCAGCAGTACCGCGACTATATGAAGGAGACGAAAATGTTCATCCCTTTCATCCTGTGAAAACAGTAGTAAGAAGTACTCTTTCTGAGCGAAACACTCCCCTGCCGGAACAGTTCAGAATTATCAGGTCAGGCTTTATTTTTTTACCGTGGAATCGTTCCTTATAACAACTACCGGCATTGTCATGCCCATTGATTCAATATTAAATTCACCTGTAATTTTCATAGAGGATGACTGACTCATCAATATGCCGTCACTGATTGCCACCAGGCATTCCGAAGTTATTGAAAAGGGTCCCTTGATACTAAGGTCCATCCCCTGGGCCTGAAGGCTCATTTTAAAAGTCCCGGTTCCTTCCTTGGTAATTCTGGCACATTCAACTCCATCAACCATTTCAATGGCTTCCAGCTTGTTTATAATATTGCTGATTAGGGTCCGATCCATCGCGGCAGTCTTCATGGCTGAGGAATCGGAGGTGTTCCATGTGTCTCCGGGTTTCACGGGATTTTCAGGAAGCAGCGGGAAGAAATCATGGAGTGACTCGGAAAGGTTTGATTCGCCACTGCCTTCAACGTTAAAAACAATGGCTTCGGCACCGGAGAGATCTACAGCTTTACCGTATGGGGAAACAACAATTTTGCAGGTTTTGCCTTTAATGCCCATAATCGGACCGCCGCTGTTGCCCATAGGTGAATCGGAACTCTGCCCGAGAGTGTCAACGGTTATTTCCAGCACAAGATCTTTGCCCTGCAAACCGGCTTGTTTAACACTGCAGCCGAAGGCAGACGTTACGTCAATCTGCATGGTCTGACCCTGCATGTCAATTATCTGAGCCATCTCGCTCGTGGAAGAATAACTTACAGGCTTGTCAGCAGAATACTTGTAAGCAATCGTCACCTCCTGTGACAGGAGTGAAAAAGACAGGCCGGATAACAAAAGGATGAGTCCGGTCAGAGTGGTTGATTTTTTTAGTTGATTCATGGCATAAGGTTTAAATGACTAAAATAACTCGGTAGGAAATAAAATAAAGCTTCCATGTACAATACACACAAATACGCGATTATGTAATTTTCAGCCTGGTACAGGTACTGCGCCTGGACGGGGTACCGTTAAAACTTTAATTAGATTATGATGTAAATTTAGGAATAATTAGTCACATACAGCTTACAGCAATGAAAATATTAACAATAGCGGGCTTCCCTCACCGTAATGATGAGTAATGATGAGTAATGATGAGTAATGCCAAATAATGAAGTTACTTGAGATAGATCTTCAGAACCCCGTTTGCTCCCATTGATCCGTACAAGGTTGTTCCCACATCGTCTATAAACTCGATCGATCGTATGTACTCGGTATCAATAAAGGAGATATCGGATACGATTTTGTCGTCAACCACCAGCAGAACCTGAGGATTCATGTCGAATGACTTTCTCTTGGTGTTTACAATCGTATTGCCCTGGACTCTCACATTGTATATCTCACCTGCAATGGCTTCATATACCGATTTGTATTTGGAGTAATCCTTCACACGCTTTCCCTGTCCTGATGTGAGAGCATCTTTCAGGACACGCTCTGCAATATGGCCATTGCTGATGGCTTCATTGGAACTCCCGGGATCGCCCCTGTAAATCAGATCGATTTTGTATAGCGATTCCCCTTTCACTTTCTGCTTCCGCGGAATAAATCCGGATGCCGAAACCTTCAGAACATCCTTTTTCATGCACAAAAGGGAAAACATTCCGGTAGAATCGGTCTTCGCCGTCTCTCCCGTTTTGGAGGAGACAACAAGCACATTATTCAGTGGGATCGTCTTGAATGAGGTCACCACACCGCTGATCCGAATCTTATCCTGTGAATAAGCCGGATTTAATACCAATATTAATAGTAAAGCTGTGAGAATCGGTTTTATCTTCATGTCATTTCTTATATTAACTACGAATATAATAAGAATTTTAATTGTACTTAGAAAAAGATGAAGGATTTTGACGATCTTAATCCGGGAAATAAATCCGGGAGAGCGGATAATCATCTTCTTCCTGCTTATTTATAATGATTCTATAATAGATCATTGTTTTTGTTTTATACATAAATGGAACTATCTTGCGACATTTTTAAAAACAGGTGTTTATGAAACCGGTGGAACAAAGAGAATTATACGATTACAAGACAACTGACTCATAAATGAACTATAAGGCAGTATAAGATACAAGGGAGCTTTATGGCTCCCTTTTTTTTAAATCAAATTTTAAACATTAATTTTTGAAATGGAAATGATCAGAGCAAATGCAGTAAAGATTTTAACGGACAACATGAATCACGTGAACGGTCAGATAAACGTTCAGGCAGGTCCCGACGGTGGAAGCCGGAATCAATTGTTTACTCTCAAGAGCTATGTTGAGAATGAAGCCAAAAACAATCCTAATTTCTTCAGATGGCTTTTCAACAATTATGATATTGACTTCCATGGGAAAAACATGACTTCCGAACAGAAGGAAGCGTATGAAGCATGGTTCAGTGAACTGTAACTGTAGAAGAGTATTTTCTTCAGAATCAAATCTGTTTTCACAAAAATATTTTGTATTTTAGGACTCTAAGGATGCGTGGCCCTTGTGACTAATCAAGGGCTTCGCGTGCTTTCTATATCAACGGGTCAGGCACTGTCCTTTTAAGACATTTTCTGATTAAAACATAAAAGGAAATGAACAAGATTACATTAAGCCGGCTGGATCATATCAGGATCCTGAAGAACATAGACAACGCGAAGCTGTCGGGTACTATAAATGCAGCCGAAGCCGAAGAACTGCTTAAGGAGCTGGGCAATGCCACCATTGTTGAACCACAGGATATACCCTCAGATGTTGTTACCATGAATTCAGAGGTAAAAATATGCTTCGCGAATACCAAAAAGCCAGTAACCTTTAAAATTGTATACCCCGAACAGGCAAACATCAGGGAAAATAAAATATCCATTTTCTCACCAATAGCCACTGCCCTTATCGGATACCGGGTTGGAGATGAAATAGAATGGATAGTGCCCGCCGGCCTCACGAGGATACGGATTGAAGATATTATATACCAACCCGAGGCTGCCGGGGAATATGACGTGTAAAGAGAGAAAAGCCCGGCACTGACGTACCAGGGCTTTTTATTTTGTCGGGGTGGCAGGATTCGAACCTGCGACCCTCTGGTCCCAAACCAGATGCGCTAACCGGGCTGCGCTACACCCCGATAACTATTTCAAATATTCTGACTGACTTAAATATTCTTCCGTTTTTACCTGACGCTCAGTGCCAGTTTCAAACGATGGCGCAAAAATATCATTTATTTTTAATTTCGCATCATACCCCGTAAAATTAAGAAGTCCGGTGACAGAGACTGTCCCGGACTTCATCCACATTCCGAAGAGCCACTTTTCCTGCTTCTGGATTTATTTAACTTAACTGATCAGAATGCGTTTTAATGCAGGAAGGTAACATCACCGACCTTGGTGAAATAATCACCGTCGGCATACCTCCCAGTAACTTTCCATACATAAACCCCCTGGACAGCAAGCTTCCCATCCCTGCTGTAACCGTCCCATCCCTGGTAAAGGTCGCTGCTTTCATAAATCAACACACCCCACCTGTTGAAGATCTGAAGCTTATATTCAGAAACGTTCTCATAGAAGGGCCTGAAAACATAATCCATCTCCGGATAACAGCCGGGCCTCCAGAATCCGCCGGTCGGACCGGTTTCATTCCACTTGAAGACATTCGGAAAGTCAATATCACCTACCTTCCAGTCAACCCTGACCGGTGTCGCCAGTTGAGCGGAATCAATACATCCGTCCTTCGATGTCACGATTAGTGTCACTATATAACTCCCCTGCTCCATATACTTGTGATATGGATTCTTCTCCTCCGATGTCATCCCGTCACCAAAGCGCCAGAATGAAATCGAGTCATGCATACTGTTGTTTGAAAAGACAACTACCTGCTCGTTGTTGATCACATCGGTAGGATAAGCTTCCAGAATGGCTGTCGGATTCTGATAAACCGTTACTATGCCGTTGTGAACCGATTCGCCGGCAATATTGTAAACGATGAGTTTGACAATGTAGCTACCCGGTACATAATAAGTGTGAACCGGATTTTCCTTTACTGAATACTGCCCGTCGCCAAAACCCCACATATAGGTTTCGCCATAAAGACTCTTGTTGGTAAACTGCACTGTCAGAGGCGAACATCCAACAGTGTCGGGCGAAAAATCAGCAACAGGAAGCGGAGGCATGAGAACCTGAATATGAATGGTGTCGGTTCCGTAACAGCCGTATTTGTCCATAATGGTTTCATAGCTGATCACGTGTGTGCCCAGACCGGCCTCGGCAGGATCAAAGACATAACCGGTGACGGCCGGACCTGAAAAGATTCCGCCGGCAGGTGTGGCAGTGAGGTTGATGGCAGGACCGTTTATATACACTGTCCCTACCCTGTTGATATCCACTACCGGTATCGGGACCACAGTAATATCTTCCGTGTCGGAGTCGCTGCATTCGGGATTTACAATGCTGTAGTGTATCGTATGCGTACCGGGACCTGCAATTGCAGGATCAAACTTGTCATCCGTCACGCCCGGACCTGACCAGACACCTCCCATATCGTGAGCGATAAGGGTAATCGGGGCATGATTAATGCAAAGGGTATCAATCGGGATGATTGTTGCATCGGGTGTTGCCACCGTTATCGTTATCAGGTCGGAGTCCATGCAACCGTTGGAATCAACAATCTTGTACTCAATCTGATGATTGCCATAGCCCGATATTGCCGGGTTGAAAATATTCCCCGTCACTCCAGGTCCACTCCAGATTCCTCCATCACTTGCAGCAGTAAGAGTTATCGTGGTGTCGGTGATACACAATGTCGGTACCGGATCGATGGTTGCATCAGGCACTGGCATAACTTTTACAATTGCCGTATCAGTGTCGCTGCAGCCTTCTGCATTTGTTATATTATACCTGATAATATGGCTTCCGACACCGGCAACAGAAGGATCGAACTTATTTCCCGACACACCCTTGCCCGACCAGTTTCCACCCGGATCATGGGCGGTAAGTGTCACCGGCGGTGCATTGGCGCACATACGGGCAACAGGATCGATGGTGGCATCAGGATAATCAACAATAAGGATTATCGCGGTAGTCTCCACCGGGGGATTATCGCCGTTAACACGGTCCTTCGGAGGACCAGGTATATTCGGATCATCATAGGGATTACAGTAATTCCAGTTTCTAAGCGTGACCTGGAAATATTCCCCTACATTCTTATCAGCGGCGACATTTATTACCTTCGACATCACGCCCGAACCGGTTACAGGTCCGGTCAGCGTGATAACATTGTCCGTATAGGGATAGCTCCTCGATCTACCTTCAATGGTAACGGGCTGCCCCGTCATAGTTATATCTGTACCGTATATCCATTGTATCCATCGGGTATTGATATTCGGGTTGTCTCTCTCCTGGGGCGGTACGCAGTTGAATTGCGTAAGGTCCTGAAAACGCACATTAGCGCTGTTTCCATAACAGACAGGATATATCTCTGGATTGATGTGCATGTTGCCCCCGTTATGGTCGTCATCGTCCCATACCGTGACAATCTGCTCCTGGGTCGACGAAGTGCAGAGCGTTCCGTTGACAATAAGGGTGGCTTTAGGATGATAATTGCAAATTCGTCCGGCAGATGTATAGGTATTAGAGGCAGTGGCGGAAAAAACTCCGGGTCCAGACTGAATTGCCGGAACCGTGACAACTGAACCGTTATCCCAGTCAAGTCTTATCTCAACCGGGGTGCCGGCATTGTTCACTCCGGTATAGCTGACAGTCCACGATACCGTAACGGGAGAACACAACTTGTCGGGTGTAATATTATTTGCTTTTGAAATAATTGTGCAGGTCTGTCCCGAAAGATTTGCCGAGAATATGCACAATAACAGGAAAAGTATAAAATTTCTCATAAACCTCAAAGCTTTAGTTCATTCTATGAACCACAACTTCTTAAGGTACAATATGCCCGCCCTGAAGCCAAGATGCTTTGTCATATGGACAAATAACAGCAAACCTCAATCTTATAATGCTGATATTGACTTTCAATTATTATCCCAATAAAAACGGACAGCCACCTGAATTATTACTCAGGACACATTAATATATATGATTTTTACGGGACAAGGCAATCCCGCTATTTAGGCTTTATGCCTTTACTCCGCCATCAATTCGATAATATTTCCTTCCGGATCGAGAATGACGCTCTCATAGTAACCGTCGCCTGTATCTCTTGGCATGCCTTTCACTTTGTATCCGTCCTTCTCAAAACGGGCTGTCATGCTGTCGACTTTTTCCCTGCTTCCAACAACAATGGCGATATGGGCTATGCCTATTGTCTCTCCGCATCTGCTCCCTGTAATATCATTCCTTTTCATCAGCTCTATTCTCGCCCCTGATGAAAAGGAAATAAAATATGAAGAGAATCCTTTCCTGACATTTATATACTTCGGACCTGCAGTGCATTCGAAGTATCTGAGAAAAAATTCCTTTTCCCTTTCAAGATCTTCAGTCCAGATGGCAACATGATCAATATACATACAATCAAATAGTTAGTTTAACAGTTCAGTTATTTCATCTTCGTGAGCCGGTCGTCATTCGTCAAAGACTGTGAAAAAAATGTAACATTAGGGAACAAGATACGTAAAAACGAATCAGAAGCACTTCTTAACTGCACAGTGCCGTCAACCCAAGATGCATGAGACGCCTGCCCCGGCGTCTCTTCTTTTTAATCCACCCTGACTTTTACAACTACCTTCCTTACTGGTGAGTTCTCCCCATCCTTAAGACCTGGCATGTGTGCATCGTCGGGAAAGAAAATAAAAAATCGCGATGGATTTGCCGGACGGTTTTCTCCGCCGCTCACGGTAAAAAACTCGATGTCGTTTGCCTGGTTGTATGACTCAAGCTCTGTTATTTTAGCCGATATGGGAGCCACTCCGATAAGTTCCTTTCCGCTTATCACGTATTGAATATCTATATATGCCCTGTGAGCCTCGTGGCGGGCATCCTCCTCGTTTTTTGTAATGTACTCGCTGACAGGAGCATAAACATTATCTCCGTCAATATCATAACGTTTCAGCTCGAGCGTCGAAAGGTCATTGTCGCGAAGAAAGGCGAAGGCCTTGTCCCATCTCTCCCTGTGTCTGAAATAGGAAATCGCAAATGATTTCCTGTTTATCGACTCATCAGGAACTGCCTCCCAGCCTCCAAGCCATTCTCCTTTTTCAAACCACTGATCAATCTTCCCGCTGCTCCATCCCGCGGGATCTGAAGAGCCGGAACAACTGTATAATCCGGTTAAACTTGCCATTGCAATGAGTATTAGAAGTATTTTCTTCATATCGTGATGATTCTTAAATGTCAATTACAAATGTTATAAAAAATGTTCAGGATTTCATTTCCTGAACAAAAATATTCATCTTCTGACTTGCCAAGTTTATCAGACAGGGATATTACAGAGGGACCCAGGAATTAATGCACTCAGATCTTATTAATTCAGTCAGCCGAATTTATTAAATTTGTAAGCAGGACTAATGGCTGTTATGGTTTAATCAGCCGGCCGCACACCGGCAAAAAGTTATCAAGATGCAAAAATCAATTGTTATCTGCCTATTCTTTTTCATCGCTGTCAATACATTTTCGCAGCAACTCTCTGAAGCCACCCAGAGAGTATTCATGTCGGTGGAGAATATGCAGTCGGTTATGAATCTGAATAAGATGTCCCAGACAGGGATCACATTCGATACAAGGTATGAGGGAATCAAGGGAACTCCCAGGCTGGCTGACACTCTTCTGCCATCTTTCCTGATGCTTTCCGGACAGGATTATTATTTTGAGATCAATGCAGATCTCGACCTGGTGAACAACACGATCATCTATGCCAGGTCAGGAAACACTGCTGAGTTTTCTATTCCGGCTCAATATGTAAAGGAGGTCATTATCAATATAGACGGCAGGGAAGTCCTGTTCCGGACCACATCAGGCCGGAAATTTGATAAGGGAATCAGGGAAAACAGGTTTTATCAGGTAATTGGAGATGGGGAATATGAATTCATAAAGGTGCCCATGAAGAATTTTGTCACAGCCGATTACAAGGGAGCCTATTCCGCCGACAGGCGATACGACGAGTATGTAAATGATACGAAGTATTATATTAAAGGCAGTGAGGGGATATTTCAGCAGGTGCAGCTTAACAAAAAATCAATTGTCAGGGCGATTCCCGAAAAGAAAGATATCATTGAAAAGGCTTTCAGCAAGGCTTCAGGCACCGACAAGGAAGCACTGGTTATATCGATACTTGAGCAATTCTGACAAAAGGCCGGTAAGGATTCCTTTTATATTTTCTCCCTGAGAAGGATCTGACGAAGTTCATTAGGACTAATATTCTCCCTTATCTCTCCACCTTCCGCGACCGAAATACGACCCGATTCTTCAGACACCACTATTACCAGTGCATCGGTATGCTCCGAGATCCCTATGGCTGCCCTGTGTCTCATCCCTAACCTTGCCGGCAGATTAACGCTGTCGGTTATGGGAAGCGGACACCGGGCTGCAAATATCTTCCCGTCTTCTATAAGAACGGCTCCGTCGTGCAGAGGTGAATTCTTGAAAAAAATTGTTTCGATCAGGCCTGCACTGATAATTGCATCTATCCTCTCTCCTCCTTCGGAATATATATCAAGACTGCTCTTACGCCCCAGAACTATCAGCGCCCCGATCTTTTTCGAAGCCATCGACTCGGCGGCCCTGACTATCTCCTCAGCTTCCCTTGGACTTCCCTTCTCCTCCTCGCCGGCGAATATCTTGCCGAAAGAAAACCTCCTCCGGTTCATATAACGGTTACCTATAACAAGGAGAAACCTGCGGACTTCCTGCTGAAACACTATAATAAGAGCTATCACTCCAACTCCGATAACCTGGCCCATCAGTGCGCTGATAAGTTCCATGTTAAGAGCCTTTACTATCAGCCAGAACATGTAAATGATGAATATCCCGATGAATATGCTCAAGGCCGCGGTCCCCCTGATCAGCCGGTATAGCTGGTACAGAATAATAGCCACCAGGACTATATCTATTATGTCGATTATTGTAATATTAAGCATCTTGTTTACTTAGCACTGTTTTTCAGTTTCATGACAAGCTTCACTGCCTGAACCGCTTCTTTTACATCATGAACTCTCAGAATATCAGCTCCTTCAAGAAGAGCCACGGTATTCAGCACTGTTGTCCCGTTCAGGGCTTCCCCGGGAGATATTCCAAGTGTTTCCCAAATCATTGTCTTCCTTGAAACACCCACCAGAACAGGCAGTCCGATTATCGAAAAATCACCGAGATGCCTGAGGAGTTCAAAGTTATGTCCGGAATTCTTTCCAAATCCGAAGCCCGGATCAATAATAATGTCATTCACTCCCATCGACTGAAGCTTTACCGTCCTTTCGCCGAACCATTTTATTATATCGGCTGTTATGTCGTCATACCTGGGATTTTGCTGCATCCAGGCAGGTTTGCCCTGCATATGCATTATTATGTAGGGGACCTGCAGGCGGGAAACAGTCTGGAACATATTACTGTCGGCCTCTCCTCCCGCGATATCGTTTATCATCCCTGCCCCGTGCTCCACAATTGCTTCTTCCGCGATTTCGCTTCTGAAAGTATCAACCGAAATTGCCACTCGCGGGAACTCGCGGCTTATAGCCCTGACAGCAGTGATCACCCGCTTCTTTTCTTCTTCGGGAGGTATCTCGGCAGCTCCGGGCCGTGACGACCATCCGCCGATATCTATGAAATCAGCGCCGTCCTCAAGCATCCTTCCTGCTTTTTCTATTATTTCAGCCTCCGATTCCACCCTGCTTTCGCTGAAAAATGAATCGGGAGTGACATTGATAATCCCCATTACCCTGGGAACCGACAGATCGATAAGCCGACCCCTGACATTTATAGAAAACGGTTTGTCAGTCATAACAGCATTTTTCAGGCCCCTAAATTACAACTTTTTTCCCTCAGACCCTTTCAGCATGGCATAATCTTCTTCATTGAATGTTAATTACATTGCAAGGGATTCAAAATAAATTAAATCCCGATCAGTTTTCATCTTAAGGGATGATTATTACTTTTGCATCAGTTGAAATCGGGAACGCATGAAGCTGTTTGTAATAGAAGGTGTCGACGGATCAGGAAAATCAACCCAACTGAAACTTCTTAACGACTATTTTGCCGCGAAGGGTTATAGTTGTGAACTACTGCATTTTCCCAGAACCGACTCACCTTATTTCGGAGAGCTGATTGCTCGCTTCCTGCGCGGGGAATTCGGTTCTATCGGCGATGTTGATCCTTACCTGGTTGCCATGCTGTTTGCAGGCGACCGCATGGATGCTTCCGGAATGATAAGAAACTGGCTCAATGAGGGCAGGATAGTCCTGCTCGACAGGTATACCTACTCGAACATAGCGTACCAGTGCGCGAAACTGGATGACCCTGATTCGCGGGAAAAGCTTATGAACTGGATACTTACGCTGGAATTCAGTCACTTCGGGATACCAACACCTGACCTGAACATATTCCTCGATGTGCCGTTTTCATTCACCGAGAGAAAACTGAGTTCAGGCAGAAGAGGTAATGACAGGGATTATCTTAAAGGCTCACCCGACATACATGAGGAGAGCCTGATATTCCAGAAAAAGGTAAGGGACATATATCTGAGAGTCTCGCGTAGCGACAAAAGACTTGTCGTTATCAACTGCAGCGATAACAGTGACAAGATTAAAACACCTGAGGAAATTTCCTCGCTAATCATACAAACTATAACTGAAAGGAAACTGATCTGAAATGAATTTATTAAAGAATGTAAGCAGAATTATTATTGGTTTGGTATTCATGTTCTCCGGAGCTGTCAAAGCGATTGATCCGCTTGGTTCAGCATACAAATTCGGTGATTACTTTCAGGCTTTCCACCTCGACTTTCTTCAGCCGCTTGCCCTCGCGCTGGGTATTATCCTCTGTACCGCCGAGTTTGTCGCCGGATTTTCGGTGCTCAGCGGCTACCGGATAAAAACCGGAGTATGGGGTGTTATGCTTCTTATGATTATTTTCACTCCGCTTACCCTCGTCCTGGCTCTTACAAACCCGGTGTCGGACTGCGGCTGCTTCGGCGATGCCATTCATCTTACCAACTGGCAGACTTTCGGCAAAAACGTTATTCTATTAATTCCGGCCCTGTTTCTTTTCATCAACAGGAATAAACTGCCCGGGGTCTGTGAACCCCGAAGGGAGTGGAATGCAATAATAAGCGTATCCGTGTTCTTCGTCATCTTTTCACTGCTAAACCTGAGATACCTTCAGCTTTTCGACTTCCTTCCCTACAAAACCGGGAACAATATCCCCGAGGGAATGATGATTCCTGAAGACGCGCCTGCCGATGAATACCTCAGCACTTTCATCTACGAAAAGGACGGGGTGCAGAAGGAGTTTACCCTCGAGAACTATCCCGCGGATGACACCACCTGGGTGTTCGTTGACCAGATATCGGTACTGGTAAAAAAAGGATATATCCCTCCCATTCACGATTTTGCAATCACAACAACTCAGGGCGACGATATAACCGACTGGATCCTTACTAATCCCGGTTATACCATGATCATGATATCGACAAAGCTGAATGAGGCGGCTCAGGAACACCTCGAAAAGGGTTTTGAACTCGGTGAATGGTGCAACGAAAAAGGAATGAGTTTTTACGTGGTTACCGCGTCGGGAAGCGATGTGGTGATGAACTATCAGAACAGCCTGATCTTCTGCACCGCCGATGAGATAACCCTTAAGACAATTATCCGCTCAAATCCCGGATATATGCTGCTCAGGGATGGTAATATCATGGGCAAATGGTCATGGGCCACACTACCTCCCAAAGAGAATTTTGTAAATGACATGACTGCCGCGGAGCTTCAGAAAATGACCCGCAAGCCACCCGTGCTTGTTGTTTATTCACTTGCACTGGCCGCGCTGGTGCTTTTTCTGCTTGTCAGTCAGTTTTTCGTTGTCGGGAAAAACCGGAAAAAAGAAGTGCAGCAGAAGGATCAGTAATGATTATACCAGGAATTATTGTTGAACTATATTATAAACTAAAAAAACTATGAGAAAGAAAATTGTTGCCGGCAACTGGAAGATGAACATGGAACTGGCTGAAGGATTAAAGCTTGCTGAATCAGTAGACACCTATTTCAGGTTGAAGCCATCCAGGGCTGAAGTTGTGCTCTGTACCCCCTTCATTCATCTTGCAGGTGTCGCGGAGCTGCTCAAAGACGGTAAGCTGTGCCTTGGAGCCCAGAATTGTGCCTCCGAACCCTCAGGAGCCTATACAGGCGAAATATCCCCTGCCATGATTAAAAGCACAGGAGCAGGATATGTGATTATAGGTCATTCGGAAAGAAGAAGTTACTACCACGAAGACAATGACATCCTTAACAGGAAGGCAAAACTCGCCCTTTCAAACGGACTGAAAGTCATTTTCTGCGTTGGTGAAGTACTCGGCGAAAGGGAATCGGGAAAACATTTCGAAGTCGTGAAAAACCAGGTTGAGAACGGACTCTTCAATCTCACGGCAGAAGAAATCACTAATGTGGTTGTTGCTTACGAACCGGTATGGGCAATTGGAACCGGACTCACGGCCACACCCGAACAGGCTCAGGAGATACACCAGTTCATAAGGGGACTGTTCAGTGAGAAATACGGCAAAGAAATTGCAGAAAACCTTACAATTCTTTATGGCGGTAGCTGCAAGCCATCAAATGCGGCTGAGATATTCTCAATGCCTGATGTCGACGGAGGACTGATTGGCGGAGCTGCCCTGAAAAAGGATGATTTCATAGCTATTGTTGAAGCCATCCGATAATATGAGACTGTCAATTGCCGTTTGATGAAAATAACGGTAATCTGCAGTTCAAATAATATAATTAATGGTCAGGAAGTTCATCATACTGGGTTTGCTTTTGATCCTTCTTCCGGCCGGACGCCTTTTTTCACAGGCCAAACCGGCATTTAGCGGCGATCCGATAAAATTCAAGGATGAACTTCTGACTTTTATGGGTCCGGTTCTTCCTGAAGACAAAAGTGCAATACTGAATACTTTCATTGCAAGATGGGACAGTTCCGCCTTCAACAAGGAGAATATGACCATAATCATCGACCTCTCGACCCAGCTGACGGCAAGACAGATAAGGGCCAATCCGCATTTCATCCAGTTTCTGCAGACACTCACCGATTTCTCCACTTACAACAAAACCGATGCCTTTTTGAATTACTGGCTGACCGGCCTTTCCGAAATGATCTTTAATCCGAAGATAAGGAATGAGAGCCTTGCAAGGTATATCGAGAACACCAGCCTGCTGATAAGAGACAACCTGCTGATTAACACGGGATCGGTAAAATGGAAAGCCAAAAATGCCGATTTAAAGTTCACTCATGATACTTCGTTTCATATTGTCCTGAACAATGTCACGCTTACTTGCTACTCTCAGCGCGACAGCACGGAAATATACAAGGCATCAGGCATTTTCCATCCCGATCTGCAGGAATTCCACGGAACTCAGGGAACCATCACATGGGAAAAGGCAGGTTATCCCGCGAATGATGTATATGCTGAGATCAGCGATTATATTATCGACGTAACAAGGAATACATTCACATGCGATTCAGCCCGGCTCACAAATAAATCGTGGTTCTCCGAACCGGTTTACGGTGTACTGACCGATAAGGCTGCAACTATAACAAGCAGCAACAGGGCAACCTTTCCTCAGTTTGAAACTTACAGGAAACAATTCAAAATTAAAAATCTATACAAGGGTGTGGATTTCGAAGGAGGACTTCTATTTGAAGGCGCCCTTATTAAGGGAAGAGGTGAAAAAGCTTTTCCCGCGATGATAAACCTTTTCAGGAACGACACGCTCTTCATAAAGATAGCCTCAGCCGACTTCGTGTTCTCAAGCAGTGGTATAAACAGCCAGGAAACCCAGGCAACAATATACCTCGGACAGGATTCCATTTACCATACAAGCCTCGGGTTTTCTTTCAACGGACCGAACCGGAAACTAAACCTTTTCCGGACCAACAATCCCGTCTCACACAGCCCCTACTACAACACATTTCACAATGTCGACATGTATTTTGAAAACCTGTCGTGGAATATGGACGAGAAAAATGCTGTTATTTCGAGACCGATGGGTGCTGCAATGGGACAGGCTTTGTTCGAGTCGTCTACCTTTTTCGACTCGAATGATTTCATGAAACTGATGAACCTCGACAATGAACATCCGCTTACAAGACTCAGGAAATTCAGCGAGTGGTACTACTCCGAAACATTTCCCGTGAGTGAATTTGCCAAATGGCTCAATAAATCAGAGGAATATGTTACAGCCCTGTGCATCGACATGGCAAAGCGGGGATTTATTTTCTATGACCAGTCGAATCAGGAAGTTACCATCAAGCAGAAGACCAGGGATTACATCGACTCCTATGCCGGGAAAAAGGACTACGATGTAATTTCAATTTTCAGTGAGACCAGGGCTCCGCTCGACAACGCTTTTCTTGATCTTAAAGACTTCAATCTGACAGTTAACGGCGTTGAAAGTATTTTTATAAGCGACTCCCAGAAGGTAGCCATTTTCCCCGCTGACAAGCAGATAGTGCTTGGGAAAAACAAACAGTTCAGATTTGACGGAGCAGTTCTTGCCGGCCTTTTTACCTTCTTTGGCAAGGATTTCCAGTTCAACTACGATACCTTTGTTATAAATCTTCAGAGCATCGACTCCATTAGGATCGCGGTGGAAACCGAAGAGCTTGATGAATACGGCAATGCCATTGCACTTTATGTCAATAGTGTGGTTGAACTGGGCTCGGCCCAGCTGTATATTGACGATCCGGATAACAAATCGGGACTGAAAAGCCTGTCCCAGTATCCTATAGTCAACTCAACATCCTCATCCTACATCTTTTACGACAAGATAGAAGGCCTGGAGGGCGTCTACAAGAGAGATGATTTCTATTTCATGATAGACCCCTTCACATTTGAAAACATCGATCACTATTCAAGCTCTGAACTGAGACTTACAGGTGTTTTTTTCGGGGGAAATATAATTGAGCCTTCAAAACAATACCTGACAGTCCAGGAAAACAACTCCCTCGGATTCCAGATGAGCATTCCGGAAGAAGGACTTAAGATCTACGACGGGAGGGCCGTACTATTCGATCAGATACATATGAGCAGCAAGGGCCTGATCGGCAACGGGGTACTAAAGCACCTCACCTCCACCTCCACTTCAGACGAGTACCGTTTCTTCCCCGACTCAATGCTTACAAAAGCGAACACCTTTAATATTGCAGATGACGGCTCCGGACTTTTCCCCGAACTGACAGGCACGGATGTTGAAATAAAATGGTTTCCCGGGAAAGATGAATGGCATGGCTTCAATACAGGCGGCAAAAGATTCAATATGTTCGCCAACGGTACCACGCTCGACGGAAGCATCAATCTGAAGAGCACCGGTCTCCAGGGTAGCGGTATAATCGACATGCCCGATTCAAGGATTACTTCAGGGCAGTTCGCGTTTGAAACGCGAACAATCAGGGCCGACACCGCAGACTACAACCTGAAATCCTCATCCACAAGCGGATATGCCTTTATCGCCGACAATGTCAATGCCGACATAAACTTTGCCACGAAGCTCTCGAGATTCCATCTTAACACCGATTCTTCGGTAGTGAAGTTTCCGGAGGTACAGTATATCTGCACCATGACTGATTTTGAATACAACCAGGATACGAAGATCCTCTCGATGGAACAGAAAGGGAAAAAAGTCTCCGGACTTATGCCGGCTGACCAGCTGCTAAGGACCAGTCTGAGCTCTCCTGAAAAACCAACATTTGTTTCAACAAACAACATCCGCGACACTATTTCCTTTACATCACTAAAGGCGAGCTACAATTTAAATGAGGAATATATTGAGGCCGAAGACATTAACTATATCCGTATAGCCGATGCCCTCATTCAACCCGACATGGGCAGAATCACCATCAGGAGAAGAGCGGCTATCGATAAGCTGACGAATGCCCTTGTTGCAGTCAACAACCGTCATATCCTGCATTCGGCCAATATAGAAATTGAGTCCTCAAGGAGATATTCGGGAAGCGCTGTCTACGATTACACAGACGACAGCAAGCGCGTTCAGCAGATCAGCTTTCCGGAGATTACCGTCGACACCATGGCAACAAGTGCAAAGGGATTCATCCCTGCCGATGCTGAATTCATGCTTAGCCCTGCATTCTCGTTCTCCGGTGATGTTAACCTGTATTCAAACTCCCCGAATCTGCTGTTCACCGGTTCGGCAGGCATCGTCCACGACTGCGGACGTATCAGGAGCCATCCCGTGAAATTCAAATCGTTCATCGATCCGATGAATGTAATGATCGCGATATCAGAAAAACCCAGGAATCCCAATGACGAAATACTTGTTTCGGGTTCATTCATTAATATCGATTCCCTTCATATCTATCCCGCCTTCCTGAGCGAGAAGAAATCATGGTCGGATGCAGGAATGGTGAATGCAACCGGATATCTGTGGTACAACAAGCAGGGAAACAGGTACCAGATATCATCGCTTGAAAAGATCGCCGATCCTTCAGCATCAGGGAACATGGTTTCACTCGACAGAACTTCCTGCATCTTAAACGGTGAAGGAAAACTGAATTTCGGAACAAACTTCGATCATGTTCTGATGGCTACGGCAGGGAATTTCGTTAACAACACCGATTCAGGGAAAATTGAGATCAGAACAATTCTGGGGCTCGATTTCTTCTTCTCCCCTGAAGCCCTGAAAATGGTGAGCGATGAGATCAGGATGATGCCTACGCTCAAGCCGGTCAGCCTGAATTCGGATTTCTATATCAAGGGCTTAGACGATCTTATCGGGAAAAGTGCCGCCAACCAGATAAGACAGGAAACCGGCCTTTTCGGCTCCTCCGCTAACATGCCAAAGGAATTCACCTATGAAATTCTCCTTAATGATGTTACGCTTTACTGGAATGAGGCTTCCTCATCATTCCGCTCTAAGGGGAAGATCGGAATCGGCTATATCGGCGGACAGCCGGTCAACGTGTATGTTGACGGATATGTGGATATTCAGAGAAGAAGAAGCGGCGATATGATTGACATTTATCTCAAGGCCGACCCTTCAACATGGTATTACTTCTCCTATTTCAGAGGTGTTATGATGGCCCAGGCCGGCAATATTGAATTCAACAAGCTTATAAGCTCCATACGGCTGAGAGACAGGAAGCATCCCGATAATTCTGAAAGAAAGCCTTATACCTATATGATAGCTGTCGAGGACAGACTCGGCCGCTTCCTCAGAAGAATGACCGAAGAAGAGGAAGCTGTAATCAATCAACTCGACGGCCTGGTCAGATAAGAGCAATATTTAAAACCCGAATGCGCTATGCAGATATTTTATGTGCCCGGTATCACCGGTGATTCATGCGTGATGGATGAAAGTGAATCGCGACACTGCATCAGGGTGCTGCGTATGACCAAAGGCGACCGCGTGAAGCTGGTTGACGGCATGGGCGGATACCACGAGGGAATCATTACCGGCAGCGACCCATCAGCCTGCAGGATAAGGATAACTGACAGCTATCAGGGATTTGAAAAAAGGGAATACAGGCTTCACATGGCCGTGTCGCCCATAAAAAACCAGGAACGATTCGAGTGGTTCATCGAAAAAAGCGTAGAACTGGGAATTGACGAGATAACACCACTGATCTGCAGGAATACGGAAAAGAAGGGCATAAAGACCGACAGGATAAACAACATCATCATTTCGGCAATGAAGCAATCGCTCAAGGCTTACAAACCACTGCTAAACGAAGCGCTGCCGTTCGGAAAATTCATTGCTGCCGGGCATTCCGGGATAAAAATGATAGCCCACTGCAATCGCGGTTTTGAATCAAGAAAAATGGATCTTATCTACCGGAAAGGTATGGATGCGCTAATCCTGATAGGCCCCGAAGGCGATTTCAGCATGGAAGAGATTGACCTGGCACTGAGCAGCGGATTCAAAGGGATCAGTCTGGGTAACAGCAGACTGAGAACCGAGACGGCAGGAATCGCCGCCTGCCATTCAGTCTACTTCATCAATCAGTAAGCTTAGCCTCTCCCCTGTTTGCTCACATCATCCCGTTTTCCCTTGTACCTTCCGGCATTGCGAAGAGCCTGCTCAAGAAGGTAAACTATCTGGCCGTTGGTGCTGCGCAACTCATCAGCAGCCCATTTTTCTATCGCTTTGAAGATACGGGGCTCAATCCGGAGCAATATAGATTTCTTCTGACTCATATCAGGCGTGTAAGGTTCATGTATTAACCACTGGTACGATTTGGTTAGATAATACAAATGTATGAAATATATATCAAAACAATATCATCATGATATATTATTATATCTATTTGATATTGTCATAATATCGTTTTGATATTAATATGATATTATTATGATATCGCATTGATATCTCCATGATATTGTTTTGAAATATACATGGGATTATCCGGAAGCTTCTAGGCAGCTCCCATGCCGGGGCACAAAAAAAAGATCCCGGACAAAAAGCCCGGGATCTGACAGGCATAACGCCTGGAACACACATTAAACCAAAACAGCTATTATCTCAGCAAATTGTTTTCCTGGTCGCCCAGTACGACATAAGCTATTACGTAAATATCTCCACTGAGTCCGTTAACCGTAAAGGTATCGGTCGTAGCTCCGCCAAGTCCTGCATGAACGTGGGGATAGTCTGCCGGATCGACTGTGTAATCGCCATCAACTACCGGAAGAATGTCGTTGCCAATGTACATGCGTGCTTCGCTGATCTTATAATCTCCGATCATAGTGATGACAGCTGTTGCAGTTCCGTCGGAGTACTGCATTTTAATGTATCCCACTTTCGTTGCCCCTTCAACATCACAACCGTCAACATTGGTCCACAGTTCGTAGTGTGAGGTGAATTCTTCATTTGGTGCCAGGGCGCCATTGGTCCATCCCCACTGATCAAATCCATACTCTGCAAATTCCTCTCCGAGGAAGCAATGCACCATCGGTTCGTATGTTTTCCTTGCAAAGGCGATCATTGGTTTTTCCTCCTCATCCGGTTCTTCAACAAAGATCTCCCTGAGAGCTGTACTGCAGTCGTTGGCATCGGTAATAATAACACTGTAGACACCCGGACCGAGTCCGCTGAGGTCCTGGGTTGTGGCGTCATTGTTCCAGAGATAGTTGTAGGGCGGTGTTCCGCCTGTAACTGTTACATCAATGGCTCCGTCGTTGGCTCCATAAGACGAGATTTGGGTTACAACGCTTGATGCACTGATTCCTGATGCAGGCTGGAGTACCATTATCGTATCCAGGACAAACATACACTGGGCAGCATCATAAATTGTAACTGAGTATTCGCCTGCCGGAATGTTCTCAAGGTCTTCCGTTGTAGCTCCGGTGTTCCACATAAAGGTATAGGGAGCGGCTCCGCCGCTTACGGTCACATCGATATTGCCGGTTGAAGCGCCGAAGCACTTAACATCGGTCACGACTGCTGAAGCTGAAAGGTCGCATTCTTCTTCTTCTTCACAACATTCGATTTCATAGTATATAGTACCGAACCATGGACCTCCGGTAACCGGCCTGGATATTGTTCCTCCGTATGCAGTTTCACCTCCGGTGGCTGCATGAGCCTGGATCCATATTCCTTTTCCGCATTGAAGGTCTTCATTCAGGGGAATGGCAAAAGTATAGGAATGAGTGCCGTCGGCAAGGTTTTCGACCTTATACGGAGCCTGACCGGGGGAAAGTCTGCCTGTAGGGGCTGAGTCGAGAATGAAGAGATGAAGCTCATCCAGATCCCAGTTTTCATCAGAATTATAGGTTACATAAAGGAATCCGGCATCATTCGATACGACAACCGTTCCCATCGTTGTATGCTGACCTGCGGTCAGCGGGAAAGTTTGCGACTTGCATGTATCGGCTATGCCTTTTCCGGGAGAGTAATACCCTTCGAAGAAAGCCTTTTTATTAGGGGAAACTGCACTGACGGGATCAATACCAAGCATTGAAAGGCCTGTATCATCATCAGGTTTAGAGCATCCTGCCATAGTTAACAGGATTAATAGAACTGCAAAATACCAGTTTTTAACTTTCATGTTTTTTTTACTTTTTATTTGGTTTAACATATTATTTAATATGCGGCATCATCAGGCCAGGAAAAACCTGTGATTGAATTCAACATCTCTTTCCCTTAACCATCTGCGAAGGGCTTTGGAAATCTTGCGGCACCTTATTATTACTGTACCGGTCTCCTCTGACGAAATTTCATAATGTGTTCTCATGGCTGTCTGGTTTTAAGTTAAAAATTGTATGGTAAAATTAACACTCAAAAAGCTTCGTGTCAATACGCAGAAGCCCACTACATGGGGTTTTGCGGTTGTTTTTAAAAACCATTCATCAGCTTTTAAAAGCCGGTCATGGGAACAGCCCGGATAGTTCACAGGGATTAAGCGGCCGTTCGTCAAAACGGAGGCCATATTTACAAAAAAAACCACCCCGGAAGGTGGCTTTTAGTATTTTATCGCATATAATTATCTGTGTTACTGAGCTTTACAATCAACAAGTCGGGTTAACGGGAAATTAATCAGGTTTTGACCAATGGCATGATTATTTAGACTTAAGAACCCGATTTTGGGCTTTTTGGAGTTCAAAATGACCTGGATCCGGTGTGCAAAACGTCAGATTTGCCAGCTGGTGAGCAGAAAGTGGAAAGTGGAAAGTGGAAAGTGGAAAGCAATACATAATACATCGCCTATAATACATAATACATTGTTTAGACTTTCGCTAAAGTTTCATTTTAAGAGACCTTGCTCGACCTGCACGACTTTCCCCATGCCCTATGCCCTGTGCCGTAAATAAGCTATATTATTTATATTATATGGTATCGAATTTCACAAGTCGTACCTGAGATTTTTCCAGAGTCTTTTTTACATCCGGATCAGAAAGAACTTTTACTTCACCGGCTCTTCCTGGATGACACATTATTTCGGAGATTCCATTTGGTAATTGCATTATAATTGAATTCAAGTCACTCACACTTGCATTTTCAAAAAAAGAATCAATAAACCAGTCAGGCATTTTAATTCCTGCTTCATTATTAATTTTTTCCTGTTCAATAAATGCAGCCGGACCCATCACTTTCATCATCGGAAAAGATTTAAACGGATGAAGCAGGCCATAGACAATCATTTCTTTTGCCGCTGATGCTCCTCCACTACCCTTATTTACATTCATTTTTTTGTAAATGCTGTAGGGCACCGGATTTCTCATGGGAACATTGTATTGCAGGCATATTTCTCTCATTACAATATGAAACGGAGTGTACAGTGCTGTTATATGATGATGGCAATTAATATGATCAAGAGGCACTTCTGAAGAAAGGAATAGTTTGACCTGTGCATTTAATTCTTTTCGGACATCCTCAATTTTTATGTCTGGCAGCTTAGACATTATTTGATCGGGTGAGAAAAAATTACCGTTTTTGTCTACAAGGCTGGGTATTTCACTCGCGGGAAGAAGCGATTTCCCTTCAGTGATATTCAAATGAATACCGATGGGCAAATCAGGATTTTCAGAATGAATACGTCTCAGTGCAGACACGGGTTCCGCAAAGGTTACAAAAGCACTGGTACTGGTAACAATACCATTTCGGTACGCGTCGATTATTGCATTGCTTGTCTCATCGTTCATACAGAGATCATCTGCATTTACGATTATCAATTTGTCTCCGGATATAACTTTCGGTTGTATCTGTTTTGAACATGAACAGAAGATTGAAAGCATGATAATAGAAATGAATAGTTTATGCATAATATTATACTACACTTTGGTTAATTCTGCGAATTAGGGGTTGAATTTAATAAATACGCGGCTGCAATTATTCAAAAAATATGCAGAATTAAGTACAGGGCACGGGGCGCAGAGCACGGAGCAAAGAGCACAGGGCGAAAGAACGGCGTGCGGCACGCGGCATGCGGCAATCATTTTTTTGTCCAAAAATAGCCCTCAAAGATCTTTTTATATTGATTTGTCAGGACTTCTTGATCGAGTGGTTCCATGTCTTCCTTAAATGACTTTCGATAGAATGCAACATTGTCTTCTTTTGAATCGACAATCATGGCATATATAGTCGAATAGGCTTTTATTGGAGTCTGATAATACATTCCCAATGTTAATATACCAAGAGCAGCACCTTTTAGAATTTCTTTGCCATAGTTTCCTTTTACTCTGGTGAAACCTGCAGATATGATAATCAGCCCAAATCTTGTTTCATTTGCCTCCAATATTTTATCCAGGGTAGGTGTTATTCTGAGATTTGTAATGCTCTTGTTTCTATCAGCTGTCAGAATCAGTTCTTCGTATTCTTTCTCAAGAGTTATGTTGATTGCAGAGTCAGTCAGAAAAATATCCCCGGTGATTGGAATTTGCTCATCAAAGCTTTTTATAACATTGATATTCAACTGCTTTGAAATTGCCGATATGCTGTCATCCAATTCTCCACTATTACCCTTCTTTATCATTGAGATATAGGAATAAGGCTCAAGTAGTTTAAGATTTGTAACTTCTGAAGGTTGGACATTGGATGTCAAAAGTTTGGTTGCAGTACAGGATGATAAAATAATGCAACTTAAAATTATAAAGATGGTACGTTGTTTCATGAGTATATAATTTTTATTTCAATGGTCTGATAGCCTGCCCCGCTCAAGCGGGGGAACCCACATGTATGAAAATTATATTCATACGTGTTTGTGTATGCAATACATGTGGGTTTCATCATAATTTAATTTTGATTTTAGTGGTATGATACCTGTAAGCTGGTCTTTTATATATTATATCTAACAATTCAAATATAAAGAAACAGGCACAGGGCACAGGGCGCAGGGCACAGGGCGCAGGGCTCAGGGCACAGGGCACAGGGCGCAGAGCACAGGGCTCAGGGCGCAGGGCACAGAGCACAGGGCACAGAGCACAGGGCGCATACAGTGGCATACTGTTCTTTATGTTGCAAGCTTCCTGGCTTATTATGTTTATCCTTGCCTATCTGTTCCATATTTCTAGTCTCAGCTTTGCTCCGGATTCTACTTGTGCTGCATCTTTTCCCCAAACAATGGGGGCTCAATCCGGATAACGACTCAGATGTATTAATTGTTGTCTTTTTTGTCAATGTCATTTACAGCTTCGTCGTATTATAACGTGCTGCAAAAACCTTACCTATTTCTCAAAATCCAGTTCTGGTAAAATAATCTTTGATTCCTTTTCTTTATCAGAATCTTTCCAGTATACGATAAAATTAATCCTGGCTTTTTGTAAGTGATATCCCTGATCCTTAAGTTGAGAGATAATCTCATTAAATTTCTTTGAGAATTTTAATACTATATCTCCTGTATTATCTGATAGACCTTCGTCCTTAATGCATAAAATATCACCAGGTATGAGACTGTTTATTTGGAATTGCCTGTACTCAAAAAATCCAAGATTGACATCACTAAATGATAATTGCATGGTTATCTTTTCAGGTAATTCATAATTCTCACAATCAACAAGAGAAACTAATCCATCTGCCTGAAATGTGTCAAAAAAGTTACTGTTATGATGGATAAACAGATTTTGTCTGGCTCTGGTCATTGCAACGTATACAATACGCTTGTTTTCATCACTTGACAGGTCGCAATTCTCGAGCATAATAAAAACATTATCAAACTCTTTGCCTTTCGCTTTGTGTATTGTTGATACAAAGATTGTCTCTCCATCTTCCCTTTGAAAATCTTCTAATTTTGATTCACGTATAAATACTTCTAAATCAGAAAAATATTTTATCCTGGTATTTGTGGATTCGAAGTCTCTGATAATGTTTTTACAGATTTCCCATTTTGAGCTATTGTCAAATCTTCTGAATAACTCTGATTTACTTCTTTCCCATTTTTTATCACTAATTGAAGGTGAATCATCCGTTGATTTAAGGGTGTCAAGAAAACAACGGACTTCTAAAAGATTATACAAATTGAATCCGTCATTAGTTTGGATCAGCTTAGCCTTGAATCCATTCTTTATAAGCAGACCTGTAATATTTAAAGCTTCTTTATTTGTCTGTGTCAATATGCATGTAGTACCTGAGAGGTCAGTCGAAATAATGTCATTTACAGTAGGAACTATCAGATTATTACTTTGATATTTAACAGTTTTGATAATCCCATTTTTCTTGTCAGATGCAACAATCGGCAATGTTTTTAATCTATGTTTTATTGTCTTGACAAATTGATTAGAGAATGTAACCAGGTTGCTTTTACTTCGAAAATTATCAAAGAGCTCATATTTTTTTGCTTTCTTTTCAGTGATAAACTTCCCCATATAAACAGAATCCGCCCCTCTGAATGTAAAAATGTTCTGATCATCATCACCGACAGCCAGCACTCTCATATCTTCATTTTCTTCTATAAGTTCATTAATCAGATTATACTCATGCACATCCATATCCTGAGCTTCATCAATTACAAGAACCATTTTTGATATACGGCTCTGTTCAACTTCATGATTTTTAATCTTTTCAATAGTAGCATTAATTATCTCATCAGATTTTTCGATACTGCCAACTTTTCCCAATAAATCAAAACAGTAGGAATGGAATGTTTTGATTTCGATAAATCTTGCCGCATTGCCATAAAGTTCTATCAATCTTTTCTTGAATTCTGTTGCAGCTGCTCTTGAAAAAGTGAGCATTAAAAGTTGTTCGTGCTTAATGTCCTCCATCAGAAGCAGGGAAGCAAGTTTGTGAACCAGCACTCTTGTTTTTCCGCTCCCGGGACCGGCTGCAATAACTATGTATTTGGATTCTTTATCATTAATAATTGCCAATTGAGCAGTGGATAGTGATCCGAATAACTGCCTGAATTTTGCCGGAGTTAAATTTCTATTAATATCATCAAGACGGCTTCCCTTAAAGTATTTGCTGAGAAAAACAGGATAGTTTAATTTAAAATAGTCATCCACAAATTGCAATGCTCCGCGATAATCTTCCAGCATTTTCTTCGCATACTCTCCAACAATGTGTATCTGCTGCACTTTGTTCTTGTAAAACTGATCCAGCTTTTGATAATCCTCTTTTTTATACTGAGCTTTAATATTTTGTTCGACCCTCTCGATCGTCATTGTGTTATATATAACCAGGAATCCTCCTTCAATTTTAATTGCTTCAATCCTGGATAAATAGAATAATGTATCTTCAATATCATCTGTTGTAACTTCAAATTTGAATAGTTCAAGACTCTCCTTATATGCTTCCTGTAGTTCAATAACTGAAAATTCTATCAATACCTCTTCCGCGTTTACATCTGCATTATTGTCAATTTTTCCATAAAGAAATTCAACGATGAATCTTGCAAGAGAATGTCTCTTTTTTAATTTTTCCTGTAACTCATCTTTAGGTTGGATGCATTGGATGACGACATGGTTTTTTGAGTTCTTCAGATTTTGTCTTTTAATCCAATTCTTAATCGCCCAGAAATTGATAATGGTTTTAAATTTATTGGGCGTAACATGCTGGCAACCCGCTTCAATAGCTTTCTCATTCAATTCCTTGAGATGATATGTCTTTTCATTTTCTTCCAGTTGCTGAAGGAAAAATTCTTCTATTTGTCGATAAGTTTCAGCAATTGATTTTGACCGGTTTACAAGGTCTCCTTTTTTTATAAAAGCGGTCAGGTCCCTGGTGTCTGCCAGGATCTTCTCTTCGCGAAGTAAAGTAATTATTTTAATAACTTCTTCCTTTACAATACCAAGGTGATCAGATATATAATCAATTCTGGATTCAGCAACTTCGTCATTGGAGTGTCTTTTGCTTTTGCTTGAAATTAGTTTTTTTATTATCCTGATTGCTTTTATTTTCTGCTTTTCACTGAACCGTTCTGAAGAGTTGATTTTGTCAATTGCTTCCTGTGCATTATTTGTCAGGATACTATTTGCAAAAATATGCGGTACATTTTGACCCCGTTTCAAGTAACCTGCCTCTTCGAGTGCAGAAACAGCAGTTTTAACGCGTGTTTCAATTTCAGTTATTCCTTCATCCCAGCCAGCCTTGCGGGCAATCTCCAATGCAGAATTGGATGCAGTCGACCGGAATCTGGTAATCCCTTTAATGGCTTTCCAGACCTGTTTTATCTCCTTGATACTTAATTTGGTTTGATTAAGGAGTGCAAAGTGTTTTCCAAGATCATTCTCATTATACAGAACATAACAATCAGCAACAATATTCTCATCTCTTCCGGCTCTTCCTGACTCCTGGACATAGTTTTCCAATGAATCAGATATCTCATAATGGATAACCATCCCAATGTCTTTTTTGTCAACACCCATTCCGAAAGCAGAAGTTGCAACCATTATTTGAACATTACCGGAGATAAAAGCATTCTGGTTTTCAGACTTTTCCTTGACATCCATTTGGCCATGATAAGGCTTTGCATTGAAACCATCCTCGTTTAGTCTCTTAGCCAATGAATATGCTTGCCATGTCCTGGAAACATAGACAATGGTGGGACATTTTTTACTTTCAATAAGGCTACGGAGCTTGTTATATTTCTCTTGTTCATTACCTTCTTCAAATACCCTATACTGAAGATTTGTTCTTGATTCCCCGGATCGATATACTTCAAGATTCAGAGATAATTTTTCTTTAAAGTAGTTGCAAATATCTTCAATTACCTTTTGCTTGGCAGTTGCAGTAAAGCAAGAAACCGGAATACTATCCTGAAGGTTTTTCTTTTCCTGAAAGGCTTTGATAAAGTCACCGATATACAAGTAATCGACCCTGAAATCCTGTCCCCACGAAGAAAAGCAGTGAGCCTCATCAATGACAAAGCGGATAATGGTTCTTCCCAGTAAAAGCCTTTCGATGGTTTTTGATCTCAAGGACTCCGGTGAAATGTAAAGTATTGAAGCAGTACCATCTTGAACTCTTTCAAATGATTTACACCGTTCAATAGGATCGAGTAAACCATTGATTGTAACCGCATATGTAATATTGATCTTCTCAAGATTATCAACCTGGTCCTTCATCAGTGATTGCAGAGGAGAGATTACAATAGTCAGTCCTTTAATATTCTCCCCACTCATTAAAGCAGGCAATTGGAAGGTTAATGATTTTCCCCCTCCTGTTGGAAAAACAACTAAAATCGATTTATTATCAATTGCAGCCTTAACTGCATCTTCTTGTAAAGATTTTCCACCGTAGGTTCTAAATGAATTAAAGCCAAAGTAATGATTAAGACCTGCGTAATGATCCAGAGATTTATTGCAATAACTGCATCCGGGTATGCATGGTTTATTTCTAAGAAGATACATTATTCTTTCAACTTCCGGATAGTTTTTTATTACCCAGGGAGGAGTGATAGATTTTCTGTTGTTGCAATTAATCAATGCCAGGCAATAGGCCAGCTCTATCGGATGTGCAGTAATTATTTCAGCTAATTTTGAATTACCGCAAATAAAATTGTTGAATCTTTGACGTATTAAATTCTCCGCATTATCAGGACTACTGGTTCTGAAGCCAATGAATTCAAAAAAAGACTGGAACTCATTTTTATCATTTAGCAGGAGATAGTAGATGATTTTTAATGAATTATCCAGTGCATTAAAAGCAGAGACTTCATCATTAAACAAATCCCTGGCTTTAATTGAATCATTCAAAGGATTATTTAATTCTTCTGATTGAAGCTTATCATCTTTTAACAGATGGTGATATGGCTCCATTGGGAAAAGCAATGGAGAGAGAAATAATGTATCAATTACCTTAATATGCTGTATCCCGGAATCTGCTAAAGGTTTCTGAAGATATTTTAAATCATGGTTTAATATGTTGTGGCCACAAATAAAACTTGTTCCATTAATAAATGAAATGAATTCCGGAATTGACCCTGAATGGAAAAGAATCCCGTTTTCCTTTATTCCGCCAATGTCACGGATTTCCTGGTTTTTCAGACTGACTTCGATATCAATGAAAGCGATTGATTTCATATGTATCTGGTTCATGACTAATTTTGAAAGTTCAATGTAATAAACACATTGGCTTTTATATGGATTTTATACACAGAGCATCGACAATCTATGTTGTAATATAATCAATGGATTACAACTTTATGCACTTCCAGAACGTTGTCGTCAGTCAGAACGATGAGATAAATACCAGGATAGTATTTCGAAATATCAAATTCATGGATATCACTATCCGCAATTCCGGTTTCCAGAATACGGCCATAAATATCATATAAAGCAATTTTCTTTCCTGTGAACCTCCGTTTCAGCGGAACTTTAAGCAGGTTCCCATTTATATAAGGTAATAGAGTTCTATCCTGACTATCATCAATTTCTATCTGAAGAGATCCGGATATTCCCGAACCGTCATTTGCTGTGGCAACTGCTGTTACCAAACCATAAGCTTCGGCAGTAACTAGGCCATCTAAACTGATTGTTGCCCTGCCTGTGCCGTTATTAATGGACCATGTAATTGTCTTGTCGCTTGCATCTGCCGGTGTTACTTCAGCTGTTAACTGAAGGGTCCCTCCTATTTCATTAATAATGGCTTCCCCATTCTGACCACTTACGGAAATGCCGGTTATGCCAATGAAATCTCTGACAATATTTATAGCGATGTCTCCGGAAACTCCTGAACCATCAACCGCGGATGCGATGGCTGTGACTGTACCATATGCAACGGGAGTAAGGAGTCCCGTTGAGCTTATTGTTGCCTGCCCGCTTCCGTTGACAACTGACCAGTTCACATTTTTATTTGTTGCATTTGCCGGACTGACAGCTGCATTAAGCTGAAGAGAGGTCTCCAATCCGGTTATGGCTACCGATCCTCCTGATGCTGTAACAGTGATTGACTCCACTAAAACTGTCTGGTTGGTAACAGAAATAGTTGTTGTTGCATAAATATCAGTTCCCCCATTAGCTGTGGCTCTGATAATCACATTACCATTGGATACTGCAGTCACCAGTCCGTTCTGACTGATTGTTGCCTGACCTGTCCCTCCGGTAATTGACCAGACAACAGATTTGTCTGTAGCGTTTGACGGAGTGACGGTTGCAGAAAGCTGCAATGAGCCACCCGGGGTTGAAATTGCATTTCCCCCGGATATTGATATTCCGGTAACCGATATAACCTGGTTGTTTATTGTGATTGTAATTTCCCCGAATATTCCCGAACCGTCATTCGCGGTTGCCCTTGCGACCACCGAACCATTGGAAACTGCAGTGACAACACCGCTGGAATTGATTGTCGCCTGGCCTGTACCGTTGGCAATACTCCAGGTGACGGTCTTGTTCGTGGCATTAGCAGGAGTGACTGTTGCCGTTAAGGCCAATGTACCCTTATCCTGTGTTATGGTTGACGCTCCACCGGCTCCCGTTACGGAAATACTCGAGACAGGAATAACCTGACCGCTGATAGTAATAACCAACTGATCAGAGACACCGCTGCCATCATTAGCCGTTGCACGGGCCGTAACAGTACCGTTGGAAACTGCAGTGACAACACCACTTGAAT
>JAAYQC010000086.1 GCA_012519515.1 Bacteroidales bacterium
TGACGTTTCGTTTACTGCAATCGACAATTGTATCATTGTTTTTAAAGAAGGAACTAAGGATATAGAAAGTTCTTGTGATGGAATGCTAACATTTGCTGAAAGTTTATATTTGGTAGAACTTAAAAAACAAGGAACAGGAGGGTGGATTTCTGATGCAAAAGGACAATTGGAAAATACAATAAGATTGATTTCAGAAAACCACGACCTTTCCAGTTTTCGCTATAAAAAAGCTTTTGCCTGTAACAGAAAGCATCCAAGTTTTACTGTAATTGATATAGCAGAAAGAAGGTCATTCTTTGAAAGGACAAGAGGTTTCAGAATTGACGTACAAGCAGAAATTGTAATTAAGTGAAAAAGATAGAACGCCAGCTACTAACGGCGGTTTGGCGTAATGTTAAATTCTTTTTAATAAATTTGACATATCAACTCAAAGCCATGGGATACACGTGGGTTCTTGAATACAAGATTAAAATCAACAGGTCGGGCCTCTACTGAAACATTCCGGCATTTCTTCATATTTTATTTTCAATCTGTTATACCAGATTTATATTTCTCCTGCCTGAAGGCAGGTGTGTTTGTAAATAATAAGCTTCTAAAAACAGTCAATATGCAAAAATTAATCATAACAGGGAATAACCTTACAGTCAACGATGTAGTTAATGTGGCTCGTCACGGGCAGAAGGTGGAACTTCATCCCGATGCAAGGAAAAGAATAAACGAGTGCCGTGCAATGCTCGAAAAAAAGATAAATGCTCATGAGATAATGTACGGTGTGAACACCGGGATCGGCGAGTTCTCGGAAATAGTACTTAACGATGATCAGATCAAGGATTTCCAGAAGTATCTCGTGTATAATCATGCAGCCGGTATCGGCGAACCGGCTTCTCTTGAAATTGTCAGGGGAGCCATGCTGGGCAGAATCAATGTCCATGCTCACGGCAACTCGGGTAACCGGCTCGAGATAACCGAAACCCTTGTTGAGATGCTTAACAGGGGAGTTACACCCTATGTATGCCAGAAAGGATCGGTCGGTGCATCAGGCGATCTGGCCCCCATGTCGCAGATTGCCCTTCTCATGCTGGGCGAAGGGAAGGCTTACTACCAGGGAAAGCTTATGGAGGGAGCCGATGCCATGAAGGAAGCCGGAATAAAGATACCCGGTCTTCAGGCACGCGACGGACTTGCAACGATCAACGGATCGAACATGCTGACCGCGATGAGCGCCATATGGCTTGTTGACGCCAACAACTGGCTAAAACAGGCTGAAATAGCGGCATCAATGTCGCTCGAGGCGCTTAAAGCCAACATGAAACCCTACACTCCGCTGCTTCACGAGGTGAGGGGATTCAAGGGAGCCGTGAGAAGCGCGAATGCCATCAACAAATGCATAACAGGCGGTGATCTTAAGGAAGGAAGGGTAAAATCGAAAGTACAGGATGCCTACTCGATGAGATCGACACCGCAGGTAATCGGCTCAGCCCACGATATGCTTGCCTATGCAAAATCACAGGTCGAAATTGAACTTAACGGAGTAGGCGACAATCCGGTTTTCTTCCCGGAAAAGAACCTCCAGCTTTCCGGCGCGAACTTCCAGGGATCCCCGGTATGCGTTCCAATGGACATGGCAGGAGCATGCATAACAATGGTAAGCGTGATGTCGGAAAGAAGAATGAACAGGCTTAATAACCAGGCTCTCAGCGTAGGACTTCCGGATTTCCTTACAAAGGGAGCCGGCATGTTCTCGGGAATGATGCTGAGCCAGTACACTGCCGATACCCTTATAGTGGAACAAAGGATACTCTCGGTTCCTGCATCAATCCAGTCGATACCTGCCGCGGCCGACCAGGAAGACTTTGTATCAATGGGAATGAACACTGCCATCAAAAACAACCAGATACTCGACTGCGCCTACGGAATTCTCGGAATAGAATTCATGGCTGCTGCACAGGCTCTCGATTTCAGAAAAGAGGAGTACAGTTTCGGAGCAGGAGTTCAGAAAGCAAAGGACGTCATCAGGAAACATGTTGATTTCCTTGATATCGACAGACCGCTGTACCCCGATCACACCAGGATGAAAGAACTGGTAAAATCGTGCGAAATACTTCACGAAGTCGAAAAGGTTACCGGGCCTCTTGAATAAAAACTTATATTTGTATAAACCCTTGCTATTTATGAAGAAATACATCATGCTTTTACTGATCATCGCCGTTGGCTGTTCACCCCAGAAAAAGGGTGAAAAAAGCGGATCAGCCATGCAGGCAATAGACGATGCTACAATTACCACATTAATGGGAAGCATCACGGCCGACATGCCCGGAGCAGATACCCGCCTGCTCGAAAAAGGCATCCGGCATGCTGCCTCACTGTGGAGACAGGAAGACGGAACTGCCGCCGAGTTTTCGGATTTTGTAAAGAATAATTACATAGCCGATCCGGCGAAGCGAAAGCAGGTATTCCTCAAGATCAGCAATTTCCTGGAATCTCTTTCCGGAAATTTCAACGAGATCGTTATCGACCTGAGGAAGAACCTCGATGAGGCCACCGGCGAAATTGACGATGTAGACAGGATGTTCGGCACCTACTCACCGGGCTCGCATCTGTCCGACGATTTCTATACAAACAAGATCGCCTTCTATATCGCTCTGAATTACCCATATTACACCCTCGCGGAAAAAGAAGAGCTGGGGCCTTCATGGACCCGCGAAGAGTGGGCCATGGCAAGACTGGGAGATATGTTCGTATCAAGGGTGCCGGCTGAAATCAGTCAGGCTGCCGGTCTGGCAAGTGGCAACGCCGAGATGTACATCTCCGAATACAACATCTGCATGGGAAAGCTCAGAACCGACGACGGCCGCCAGCTCTTCCCCGACGATATGGTGCTGCTTTCCCACTGGAACCTCCGCGATGAGATCAAGTCGAACTACGCGGAAGGCGAAAAAGGGACTGAGAAACAGGATATGATCTACAAGGTCATGGAGAGAATCATCAGACAGGAAATACCAAAGGTTGTGATCAACAACCCGGAATATGAATGGGCACCTTTCTCCAACAAAGTTACAAAGGACGGGAAGCCGGCAGAAGCCGAACCTGAACCTGACACCCGCTATGAACATGTCCTGAATATCTTCAAGGCACACCTGGCTGCCGATCCGTATAATCCCGAAATGAACACCGCGATACTCAGAAAATTCTCAGCTGAAATGGAAATCTCGCAGGAAGAGATTGAAGTCCTTTTCGATTCATATCTCCGTTCGCCCGAGCTTGCAAAACTCGGGAAACTGATCAGCGAAAGACTTGGCAGGGAGCTTAAGCCCTATGACATCTGGTACGACGGCTTCAAGGCGAGAAACAGCTATCCGGAAGACAAGCTCACCGCGAAAACTTCAGCGCTGTATCCCAACCCTGACGCTTTCAAAGCCGACATGCCCGAAATGCTTAAAAAACTTGGCTGGAGCAGTGATCGCGCAAAATACCTGGCCGACAAGATAGTTGTCGATCCCGCCAGAGGCTCTGGACACGCCTGGGGCGCTGGAATGCGAGGAGCCAAATCACATCTCAGGACAAGAATATCCGAAAAGGGTATGGATTACAAGGGATACAATATCGCGGTCCATGAATTCGGCCACAATGTTGAACAGACCATTTCGCTTTACGATGTCGATTACTACACCATGTCGGGAGTTCCCAACACTGCTGTTACCGAAGCCCTTGCATTCGTGTTCCAGCATCGCGACCTCTTCCTTCTCGGAATAAAGGAAAATGATCCTGAAGCAGAAAAAGTGGAGATCCTCGATGCTGCCTGGTCGCTGATGGAAATCATGGGAGTGGGAATGACTGAAATGCTTGTCTGGAAATGGCTTTACGAAAATCCCGGGGCAACAGCTGCCCAGCTTAAGGAAAAGACAATAGACATTGCCGCCGAAACCTGGAACAAGTACTACGCCCCGGTATTCGGAGTACAGGATTCTCCCGTGCTGGCAATCTATTCACACACGATAGACGTGCCGCTGTACCTTCCCAACTATTCTTACGGTCACATAGTACAGTTCCAGATCGAGAATTACCTGAAGGACAAAAAGCTGGCCTCCGAAGTAGACCGTATGTTCTCACAGGGAAGGCTAAGCCCCCAACAATGGATGATGGGAGCAGTCGGATCAAAGATCTCTGCTGAACCTATCCTTGAATCGCTCAGGGAAGTACTTGATTGATAGCATTTTTACAGGACACGAGCAGGCCTGAGTGTTTCCGGCCGGAGAAAAATCATGAAAAACCAATAATATATGAAGATCAGGATTGAAGATTATCCGACACTAAACCAGGATTGGGACAAGGATAAAATCGCGGATAAAACAAAGAAGATCCTCAAGAAGATAGGAGAACTTCAGAATATGATGTATGCCCAGAACAAGTTCAGTCTGCTCGTTATTCTACAGGGCACGGATGCCTCAGGCAAGGACGGTGTCGCGCTTAGCCTGCTCAAGTATTGCAACCCCCTGGGCGTTAAGATCCACAGCTTTAAAAAACCGACGGAAGAGGAATATGCCCATGACTTCCTGTGGAGGGTCCACAATGTGGCTCCCCGGAAAGGGGAACTGAAAATATTCATCAGATCCCATTATGAGGACATTCTGGTCCCTTCAGTAGATAAATACATTCCTGAGGAGGTCATCGAGAAACGTTACAAGATGATAAACGACTTTGAAGAATTTCTTGAAAACAACGGAACAGTCATCCTGAAGTTTTTTATGAATGTTTCCAGGGATGCCCAGAAAGAAAGGCTTATGGAGAGAATAGAAATGAAGGAGAAGCACTGGAAGCACAAGGACGGCGACTGGAATGTAAGGGAAAAGTGGGATGAATATATGAAGGTGTATGAAAGGATACTTAATACCTGCAATACAATCCCATGGCATATTGTGCCCTCCGACAAGAACTGGCAGAAAAGCTATGTAGTTGCCGAAACAGTTCTGAAAGCACTCGAGAAACTCGACATAAAATGGCCCGAACTTGTAAGCGAAAGATTTAAACCCAATGTAAAAGATAAATAACATGTTAAAGAAACTTATCCTAATCTCAATGTCTTTTGCCGTGCTCAATGCAGCAGCGCAAAACACCTATACGCCTTCTCCCGAAAACCTGAAAGCACGCGAATGGTTTCAGGATGCCAAATTCGGCATGTTCATCCACTGGGGTGTTTACAGCATCCTGGGCGACGGTGAATGGGTTATGAACAACCAGAGGATCGACAAGCAGACCTACCAGAAACTGCCAGCATTCTTCAATCCCATCAGTTATGATCCGGCAGAATGGGTTGCCCTGGCAAAAGCTGCCGGGATGAAATACATAACCCTTACAAGCAAGCACCACGACGGCTTTGCAATGTGGGATTCAAAGCTCACAGACTGGGATATAGTCGACAGGACCCCCTACGGAAAGGATATTATAAAGATGCTTGCCGATGAATGTAAAAAGCAGGGCATAAAACTCTTCTTCTACCACTCTCAGCTCGACTGGTATCAGGAGGACTATTACCCGAGAGGAAACACCGGAAGCACGGCCGGCAGACCTGAAAAGGGCGACTGGTACAAATACCTCGATTACATGGACGGCCAGCTTACCGAACTGCTTACCAACTACGGAGAGATCGGAGGAATATGGTTCGATGGCTTCTGGGATAAAAAGGATGCTGACTGGAGACTTGACAAAACATACGGGCTGATTCATAAGCTGCAACCCGCGTGCCTCGTGGGAAGCAACCACCACCTGGCAACCTTCCCGGGTGAGGATTTCCAGATGTTTGAGAAAGACCTGCCCGGACAAAAAACCACAGGATTCAATCCTGACCAAAAGATGGGAGAGCTTCCCTACGAGACCTGTGAAACTATGAACAATTCGTGGGGATTCAACCTGCAGGACAAGAATTATAAATCGACAAAGAATCTGATCCAATACCTGGTTAAAGCCGCCGGCTTTAATTCAAATTTTCTCCTGAACGTGGGGCCCATGCCGGATGGCAGGATTCAGCCTGAATTCATCAAAACCCTCGGGGAGATAGGCAAATGGATGGAGAAAAACGGAGAAACAATCTACGGCACAAGAGGCGGACCGGTAAGCCCGAGAGCCTGGGGAGTGACTACACAGAAGGGAAATAAAGTGTTCGTACACGTGCTGAACCCGGAGGACAATAATCTGCTAATCCCTGATTTCGGAGCTAAGGTGAAAAAAATCACGTTCTTCGGAAGCGGTGAAAAGCTTAAATACAGGCAGGATGCCTTCGGTATAGCGATATCGGTCCCGGAAGGTGCTTTTGATGAAATAGACACTATTCTGGTAATGGAACTTTAACTTCCGACAAAAAATCAGAACCTCCGAAGCTATATCGGCATCACTGCCAAAAGAATGAGTCAAAACCACACATGCACGGAAAACCCGATTGTTTTTCTGACCGGTATTCCTGCAAATCTCACCAAACAACTGCCGTTCCAGACCGTAAGGGTTCAGACACGGCAGTTTGAGTTCTTTGCTGACAGAATACTATTGTCATCTGGCAACTTCAATGGTCTTTTTCTCCTTGAAGAAGAAGATGAAGCAGATCAGAACCGCCACAGCAATGTATGCCGGGATCATCCAGATGCTCCTCCACTGGTAAACACCTTCGACAGTGTAATAAGTGGTAACGAAACCCGAGACCCAGGTGCCTATGAACATACCAAGACCGTAAGTTACAAATGTAAACAGACCCTGGGCGGCATTCTTTATCCTTTCGTTCGATTTCTTCTCGGTATACATGTACCCTGTTACGAAGAAGAAATCATAGCACACCCCGTGAAGTATTATACCCGTATAAAGCATCCAGGCACCCGTGTCCATGTTGCCGAAGGCGAAGCATATATACCTGAGTATCCAGGCTGTCATGCCGATAAGCAGCATTTTCTTCACTCCTATCCTATTGAAAAGCAGTGGGATCGCGAGTATGAACAGGGCTTCGGAAATCTGACCCATCACCATCTTGCCCGCTGCATTTTCCATCCCGGCCTGGTTGAGAAAAAGGTTCGCGAAGCCAAAATAGAAGGAAAGCGGTATGCATACGAAAATTGCCGCTATAAAGAATATAAGGTATGGACGGTCCCTGAACAGGACAAAGGCATCAACTCCCATGAGCGATTTTGCCGTCGAAGGAGTACTGGCCTGAGGTGGTGTGTCGGGAAGGAAAAAGCTGAACAGGCCCAGACCGACCGATACCACGGCAGCCATGTAGAATGTTCCAGGTGTTTGTTCAATCCCGAGTAATGCTATCATGAAGCCTGAAATTACCCATCCGATTGTACCGAAAACGCGGATTACCGGGAACTGTTTTCCCGGATCGCTCATCTGCCTGAAGGCCACACTGTTCGACAGCGCTATCGTGGGCATGTAAGCAAGGGAATAAAGCATGATGATCCAGTAAAAAGGACCATTTTCAGTTACCCTTGATGCCATGAACAGCAGCACTCCTCCTACCACATGCAGGATGCCCATCACACGCTGGGCGGCAAAATACCTGTCGGCAATCATCCCCACGAAGAATGGTGAAATCATGGTTGCAATGGCAAGAGCACTGTAGGCTGCACCGATCTGAATGCCGGTCGAACCCAGAATATTTGTCATGAAGGTGCCCATGGTGACATACCATGAACCCCAGACATAATATTGAAGAAACATCATAAGACCGAGTACAATGCTGGTTTTCAGTTTCATAGTAAGATAGTATTAAGATGTCAGAGAATATTTTTCCGATTCAGGTTTACACGCCCTATTTACTTCAAATATTTAAATTCCGCAACAAGTCATCCGTTTTTTATTTTTATTAACACAAATAACTTCAATGGTTAATAACTTTTATTTATTTTTATGTCATGATAAATCAATCCTTAACCTGATAGTATATGAAAAACAAAAGTGAAATGAAGAATGGCATTTCAAGAAGAAGGTTTCTCGGCACATCAGCTGCTGCAGCTGCACTTGCCGTGATACCGGCCTCGTATGGCTGCAAGACAAAGCCTGCTGCCGAGAAAGTTCCTGCATTATCCGACAAGCCGAATTCAAATTTCGGAGGTGTCCAGATAGGTGCAATTACCTACAGCTGGCGGAGTATGCCTTCCGGAATTGAAAACATCATCAAGTACTGCAAGGAATCCGGCATCAATTCGATCGAGCTGATGAGTACCGATCTTGAGCAGTATCTCGGGATACCTGAAAATCCCATGAGATCGATGTTCGGCGGCGGTGGCGGCGGTCAGCGCCAGGCACCTCCTCCTCCTCCCGCGGGAGCCAGACCAGCAGGGCCGGCACCGGCACAGGCACAAAGACCTGCCCCGGGCGGACCACCCCAGCGCACCCCGCTTACAGAAGAACAGCAGGCCGCAATTGCCAAATACAATGAAGACGTTAAAAACTTCAGGATCAACATCGATATGGCAAAGGTGGCAGAAGCCAAAAAGCTATTCGACGATGCCGGCATAGACGTCCATATAGTGAAGTTCTCACCTTCGCGCTGGTCGGATGAGGAAATTGACTACGCGTTCAAAGTAGCCAAGGCTATGGGAGCCAAGGGCGTATGCGAGGAAATCGGTGAGGAAGCAGTTAACAAACTTGGCCCGATAGCCGAGAAACATGGAATGTACGCCATATTCCACAACCACAATCAGTTCGCGACCGAAGGATTCAGCTACGATCCCTTCCTGGCTGTTTCCCCGGCCGTGATGATGAACTTCGATGCAGGTCATTTCTTCGGTTCAACAGGAATACACCCGAACGAAATTATTGAGAAATATAAAGACCGCATCTTCAGCATTCATATCAAGGACAAGACCGGACCAAATACCGATCCGCCGAATACCAACCAGGTATGGGGACAGGGCGAAGTTCCAATAGCAGATATACTTCTGCTGCTGAAGAAAAACCAGTGGCCCATCTATGTTGATATTGAGCTCGAATACGAGGTCAAACCCTGGTCGAATGCCGTAAAGGAAACCAAAACATGCGTGCAGTACGCACGGAATATCCTGATGTAATCTCTGATCAGGAATTATTATTTACATGCTTCAGTTAAACCCGGGAATCTACTTCCCGGGTTTTATTATTATGCAGGGATCGAGCAGAAAACGTCCCGATTCCTTTCCGTATACAGAAAGTCCGCCTTTGGAGGAACCAACTTCATTTACCTGTATCCTGATGACAAGCTTCCCTTTTTCGGCTGCCGTTTTGATATCCTCTGCGCCAAGGGGAACTTTCACGAGGTAACCATACGATCCGGCTTCATCAAGCAGCCATCTCTTGCTCCTGTCGCGACTGCCCCAGGCCCATCCCGGCTCCTGGTTCATCCACGAAAGAATGCCCCTGTGATCAGCAGGGTCATCCTCCAGGATAAGCTCTGTGATTTTATTTCCATTCGCCGAGATAATGGCTTCCGTAGAATGAGTTTTTTCATCGGTCTGCGGATAACTGTTCTGTCCGTATCCGGGAGTTGTGCCCTTGTCGGTGACAATCGTCATACCGATTCCCTCCGCAACACCTTCCTCAAGATATTTCTCCTGCGGATAGCGTGAAGCAAGTTCTGCTCGGAACTCAAGGGATTCAATGGCGTCTGTTGCAATATCCTTCGGCCAGGCAAACTCATATTCGAAAAAGCCGGAACCCATACCCCATACTTTCTTCCCCTTCTGGGTGGCAAGATGCCTTATGCTCCATTCCGCCGCCGAATATTCCGAAGCCGGGACAGACACAATCCTAAGCCCGGGAGGTTCTGTGCCGTCGACTACAAAAGGTACAAAATTCCTTGCCAGAATATTTCCCGATCCATCCTTAAGGATGCCGGAGAATATCATTACTGAACCGGTAGCCGGCAGTTTAAGCGATACAGGATTCAGTGCCACGTAGGTGAAGGGTTCGGCTGATGCCGGAAGTTCGCCCTTTAGAACTTCAAACTTATCTCCCAGCCTGTCCCATCCGTAAAGGGAATATTCGACTTTAAGACCTGATGGAATTTTATTTGTTACAGTGCTTATTCCCAATGGCATACGAATTGTCTCGCCTCCCCTGTATCTCTTGAAGAAATCGTCGCCTGCCACCAGGTATAAGTCGCCGTGAAGGTCATTCATGGTCATTCCCTGACACAGTTCATCGAGACCGAATTCCTTCCTGCCGCGATCAAAACGGTAGTAACCGTTCCATTCATTAATGACATCATGGAACTCGGTAAACAGGAAACCTGCAATCTTCGGGCGTTTCCTGAATTCATTCATCATTATGTGATATTCCCAGGTAATGTCGATATCGCCGGTGCTTCCGCTGTAGCCCCACACGGCTCCGCACTCCGAATTAAACATGGGCTCATCGCCCTGTACATTGCCTCCAATGTAGTTATAATCGGATCCCGGATAAGTTTTGCTCACTATCTCATCGAGCAGGTCGGCCCATTGCCTGGCAGGATTGTAGGAATGCCAGGTGTTAAGGTCGGTAATGACATGATCGAGATTACATGGTGAATTATCCTCAACAAGCCTGGTCGGATCGATCGATTTTGCCCTGTGATACCACGACCTTACCCATTCCTGTGTTTCGGGAGTGTATGACCTGCGTTTCGCGATGGAGTCGTTGGTGAACAGACCCCATGTTTCATTGAAAAGAACCCACGAGAAAATCGAGGGATGATTATAGTCTCTCAGAATTTCCTGCTCAGCTATGTATTCCCAGTTGGCTTTTGATTCAGGAGTCGGCTCTCCCCAATAATTCGGAACATCCTCCATGATCAGAAGTCCGTACTTGTCGGCCCAGTAAAGCTTCCTCGGGATTTCCGCCTTGATATGAATTCTTAATCCATTCAATCCCAGATTCTTTGCACGCATGATTTCCTCCTTCATGAAAGCATCGGAAGGGAAGGTGTAGAAGCCTTCCGGATGATAGCTCTGATCAAGACTCATCTTAAGATATACAGGCTCATTGTTGAGAGCAACATACTTGAAATCCTTGCCGGGTATCGTGAGGGCCGATACCTTCCTCATGCCGAAATAAGTACTCACCGAATCGGTTTCCCTGCCGTTTGCAAGTGACGCGCTGACCTCGTAAAGAAAGGGATCATCGAGACTCCATAACCTCATATCGCTGACAGGAATTGTGAAGCGGGCAGTGGAATCGCCGGCCTTTATGCCCGACTCGAAAGCGAGACTGTTACCCTTTCCCCTGAGCCTGAAGATCAGGCCTTCGGGAGCCGGGGAGGAAATGCTGACATCAGCCTTTACTTCAGCCTTGTCGATATCGGGAGTGAACCTGACGGAGCTTATGTGAACATCCTTTCTTGCTTCGAGGTAAACCGTCTGCCAGATTCCCTTGGCATTGCCGTAATACTGCTTGCCCGAGGGACGGCTGTCGAGTTCCTCATCTTCTACCCTGACAACCAGCTTATTATTACCCTTCTTTGCAAACGCTGTGATGTCGAATTCAAAAGGCACATATCCACCCCTGTGCTCCCCGACATATTCTCCGTTTAGCCATACCGTGGTGTGAAAATCACTTGCTCCGAAAATCAGGAAGATCCTGCCGTTTTTCCATTCGGCAGAGTTCCCGGGTTTGAAAGTTCTGTAGTACCAGCCTACATCTACTTTTGGAAGCTCTATCCCGCTCATAGGGCTTGCCCACGAAAAAGGCACGAGTATTTTTGATGTAAATGACTCAGGATTGTTCTGCCAGTTCTGATCCAGACCGGCATTCAGAGAATCGGGAGCAAACTGCCAGTAACCGTTAAGGTTAAGCCATGGCAATCTTTCAAAGTCAGGCCGCGGATGCTCGGCCAGAGGGATTCCTGCATCGGAAACAGGACGTTCCGTAGTGCAGGAAAAAACAAAAATCATAAAGACTGAAAGGAGTATTATCTTCTTCATCGGTTAATAGTTATTTGTAAATTCAATTTTTGATGTTATAACAATGTTATAACGCCGTTATTACAATGTTATAACGTGTTTATGCCATATCCCACTGTTCCCTGAGCAGTTTGAATGCTGCCGGAATTACAATGTTCTTATCACTTTTCGTACCGCATTCGAAGCTGACATAACGCGTGTAATTAATCATCTTAAGAGCCTTGAACCCTGTGACATAATTATCTCCTGCATCCTCTCCGGGCACACTTCTGGTCTTGCGGCTTGCAATATGAACATGCTGAAGGTATTTCTGTCCAGAGAGGAAGGCTCCCATATCGTCGGTCTCCTCCCATGTCATGTGCCAGAAATCGCCCATACATGTGATCCCGGGTGAATCGACATCGCGGCAAATGGATGCCGCATTGGCCACCATGCGCAGGAACCATGCTTCCCTACGGTTCAGCGGTTCAAGAATTACAGTTGTATTGTTCTTAACGGCGAATTCGCCCAGCTCCTTTAGCTGTTCAATAAGTATTTCCCTTGCTTCCACAAAAGGTAATGAAGGCTGTTGCCCGTTAAAGCCGGGTACCAGTATCATACCGTAAGATCCCAGGGCGCCTGCAGCTTCAAGGATCTCCTTGGAGGTGTCGATGCACTTTTTCCTGTCGGCTTCATTTTCAGCAATAAGCCATCCCTGGAAACCTGCACAAATAGCCGACACCTTGATCTTCCTGTTCTGAAGGGCCTTCTGAATCTCGGTAACCCGGCTTGCCAGTTTCCCTCCCCCGATTTCAAGGCCATATACTCCGTTGGCTTCCATGAAATCGAGCTTCTCACTAAGGGTCTTGCCGGGAGCTACACCTTCCTGCAGTCCCAGATTAAGCGGAAGACTATTGCCGGATTTCTTCCGCGGAGCCGCATCACAAGCCTGAATATGAAGCGGTACAGTGCCAAGGGCAGCCATGGCGCCACCGACGCCGATCTTCTTCAGAAAACCGCGGCGGGTATCATTTCTTGCATTTTCCATATATCGATGAATTTTGGTAATAAATCAGCTTATTAGTCAGATTGATGACGCACCGCTAATTTAATCTTATTTTGATAATACCCGCAAGCGGTCATAGTGTTAATTTAAAGTAACTCCCGGTTTGCATACGGATAAAATTCAAAAATTGTCGTACGGAAACGGATTTATTAATATCTTAGCTTCGGATAAAGACCTAACTATTAAACCAATATACCATGAAGCCCATAGCTTTTTTCACGGTTTTGCTGATTTTACTCACGCGGTCGTGCCCGAAGGAACCGACGACGGTGCATGATGCCATATCTGATGATTCGCTGATGACACTGGTTCAGTACCGGACATTTCAGTATTTCTATGAAGGTGCCGAACCTGTCTCCGGGATGGCCAGGGAACGCTTTCATGCTGACGGCGAATATCCCGGTAACGACATGAACGTAGTAACATCGGGCGGCTCGGGATTCGGGGTAATGGCAATCCTCACCGGCATTGAAAGAGGGTTCATAACAAGGGAACAAGGATTTGCCCGCTTACGGCGCATTGTTGACTGGCTTGAAAAGGCTGACCGCTTTCACGGCGCCTGGCCTCACTGGATGTACGGCGAGACGGGAAAGGTAAAACCATTTTCCACAAAGGACAACGGGGCCGACCTGGTCGAAACTGCCTTCCTGATACAGGGACTGCTGACAGTGAGGGAATATTTCAAGGATGGCAGCGAGGATGAAAAAACACTTGCAGATGATATCGACAGATTGTGGAAGGAGGTGGAATGGAGCTGGTTTACCAAAGGCGGTGAAGATGTGATTTACTGGCACTGGTCACCCGATTACAACTGGGAAATGAACTTTGCTGTCGAGGGATACAACGAGTGCCTTATCATGTATGTGCTGGCCGCATCCTCTCCCAGCTACCCTGTAAGCCCTGAAGCGTACCACAGGGGATGGGCCAGAAGCGGCGGGATAAACGGAGAGACAAGCAAATACGGACTGACCCTGGAACTGAAGCACAACGGCGCCCCGGATTACGGAGGCCCATTGTTCTGGTCACACTATTCCTTCCTGGGGCTGGATCCAAGAAATCTAAGCGACAACTATGCCGATTATTGGGAGCACAATACCAATCATACGCTTATAAACTGGAACTGGTGCGTTGACAACCCGAAAAACTTCAAGGGCTACAACAAGGATTGCTGGGGGCTTAGTGCCAGCTATTCGGTAAATGGTTATTCTGCCCATGCCCCGGGTGAAAACAGCGATCTGGGTGTTATCTCCCCTACAGCCGCCATCTCATCAATACCCTATACCCCGGAACAGTCGCTTGATGCAATGAGATATTTCTACGACTATTACGGAGACAGGCTGCTCGGACAATTCGGCTTCTATGATGCATTCAGCGAGCAGGATAACTGGTTTCCTCAAAGGTACCTGGCTATCGACCAGGGCCCTCAGGTGGTTATGATAGAGAATTACAGATCGGGGCTCCTCTGGAAGCTGTTCATGGGCTGTCCTGAAATTAAGGAAGGACTTGCAAGGCTTGGTTTCAGCTCGTGGTAATCCGGCAGCAAGCCTCACTGTTTCCTGGTTCGTTTTCAAAATCGTATCCGGAAATATTTCCTGACTGTTGCATTTTTAGCCAAATTTGTAGCAAAGCGACATTATATGGAAGCAGAAATGAAACCGGCATTTGTAACCGGCGGGACTGGATTGCTTGGCAGCCATCTTATTTACGCGCTTATCTCTCATGGCGTTAAAGTGAGGGCAATATACCGCGAAACAAGCAACAGGGATATAATAAAGAAACTCATAGGGTATTACGGAGGCAGGGAGAATGAACTTCTCAGTCGTCTCGAATGGGTTGAATCGGACATAGGCAATCTCGCGTCACTGACTGAGGCCATGAAGGGATCAGGGAATGTATATCATTGTGCAGCAGTGGTTTCATTTGGAAACAAGGATAAAGATCTTGTTATTGATAACAATGTGCAGGGCACTGCCAATGTTGTAAAGGCCTGTCTGGAAAATAAAGTCAGGAAGCTCTGCCACGTGAGTTCAAATGCAGCCCTGGGGGCCAATGATGGCGAGATGATGGTTAATGAGGATCACGGATGGGATGAAAAAGGACATCGCTCTCCATACGGAATAAGCAAATACCTTTCGGAAAGGGAAGTCTGGAAAGGCATGGAAGAAGGTCTTAACGCGGTGATAGTCAACCCGACACTAATTCTCGGACCTGGCGACTGGAAGAGAGGCTCGGTTTCCTTTTTTCTGAA
>JAAYQC010000087.1 GCA_012519515.1 Bacteroidales bacterium
CAATTAACAATTAACAATTAACAATTATTCGTTAGGGTACTAGCCACACAACCAGCACTAAGCGAACAACTCACACGACCTGCACGACTTGCAAGACCTGCAAGATCCCGCGGAGCGGGACTTCGTCGTTTCACTCCTCAGCCTGCACGACCTGTCACTTTCCCCTGTGCTCTGTGCCCCGTGCCCTGAGCTCTGAGCTCTGTGCCCTGCGCCCTGTGCTCTGCGCCCTGTGCCCTGTGCTTTTCTTGCATTAATCCTTCAGCCTGACCAGTACCAGCACCGGATTATCCGTTTCCTTAAGGTTGTTGGCAAGCGTTTCAAGTTCTTTTTTCTTCTCGGGATATTTGGGGACCGAGCTTTTAAAATGCTCACTCAAAATATGAGTTTTAATTTGGTAAGGATAAATCAAATCAATTAAAAACTCCTTTGAATTTTGTAAAAAATAATCCTTTGGAAGAAAAGCTATCCCATTATCCAAATCGTTATCGATTCCACCCGTATAATTATAAAAAAATCCCTCTTTTTGTGATTCTAAATAGATTATGTTTGACTTACCTGTCTTCTTTTCAATAATAGCCAAACAATTCTTTTCAGGAGAGTAATAGAATTTAATAAAGCGGTAACGCTCTGATTCAAATATCTTTTCAATCTTCATGTATTCCATGAGTTTATCCATTGAGAGATTCTTTGACTCCGGTAAACGATGGCTCCCCGGACTCACGATAAAAGCAGGTTTTTCCTCGAAATCTTGATTAACATAAAAAACCGTATCTGAAAAAAGATTCCAATAATAAATGCATCCATTAAACTTGTATGTCCCGCCATTATCACCAATGCTGCCTTTATATGGTGGACTATTTCTTTCTTTCTTCTTAACAATGTTTCCCACAGAATCAATAATTATCCATTTGTATTGGGAGCTGCCTTCTTTCATCGAAAATGAAAGGAACAGCCTGGAATTATAAGTATTAAAAGCATTAACAAAAGTGCCATACTTAGATGTATGTATATCCCTTAAAAATCTGCCCGTTTCAGAATAGACTTTTATATTGTCGTTTTCATCAAGCACATAAATATGTTTTGCCTTTTCATCAATTGAAAAAAATACATGAAAAATATATTGTCCTGGTCCTCTGCCAACTGAACCAATATTATTCAACAAGTTACCGCTATAGGAATATTGCAATACACCTATATCTTTTACAGATAAAAAAACTGATTCATCCGTAAACTGAAAATTGTTATATACTAATCCCAGATTTATGTCTTTTAAGGGTATATAACTGATGTCGTCAGCTATTTGACTTAGAAGTAACCTGCCTTCTTTCAGTGTAGCAGGATTAAATCTATAATAATTGCCCTCCTCATGTTTACATGATACGATCAACAAAAGAGAGAGTATAATGAGCGTAGCATTTTTCGTCATAATATAATCCTGATTTTAGCGGTATGATGCCTGCCTGTCGGCAGACTGGGAACCCACATGTTTGAAAATTATATCCATAAGTGTTTGTGTATGAATTCAATCACGTAGGTTTCATATTAATGATTATTATCGGCAAATCAATTATAAAATTAAGGTAGTATTTTATACAAAATACCCCATCTTCACAAAATTTTCGGCCAACAAAGCAGAAACCGACAGGTGATCAAAATAAGTCTTGCAGTCATGCGGTCTTGTGGTCCCTTCTAATGCGGCACATCGTCTATAATACATCGCCTATAATACATGATACATTGTCTTGCGGTCTTGCGGTCTCTTCCAATGTAGTTAACTATCAGAAATAAGACCCCTAAATATGTTATAACATTGTTATAACGGAACGGCACGCGGTTCGAGGTGCAGTTCAAAGCAAATTTAGTTTAAACGTTTAGTGCCCTTTTTTGTTGACCTTGCGCCTCGAGCCTCGCGTCATTTGCTAATTGCTAATTGCTAATTGTAAATTGATAATTGTTTAACCAAAACCCACCCCTAGCCCCCGCTGAGCGGGGCAGGAGGGGATCCATCCGATGCAACTTTCGCCTTGTCTTGTAGGTCGTGTACAATTAGCATGACCTGCAAGACTTGCATGACCTGCACGACTTGCAAGACCTGTCACTTTCCCCCGTGCCCCGTGCCCTGTGCCCCGTGCCCTGTGCTCTGAGCCCTGTGCCCTGAGCCCTGTGCCCCGTGCCCCGTGCCCTGCGCCCTGTGCCCTGTGCTTTTCTTATTCTCCCCATACCCTCATCCGCATTAAAGTCTAAGATTCTTCCTGAAGGTGCTTCTCAATTATTGAAACCAGAACGCCAATGCCAACCTGGTTATCACCGCCGCCGGGTATGATTATGTCTGCATATCGTTTAGTAGGTTCGATGAATTGCAGATGCGACGGCTTGACAGTCTCATGATAGCGCTCGAGGACCATCATCACCGAACGGCCTCTTTCAACAATATCCCTCTGGATCACCCTCCCGAGACGGTCGTCGGCATCGGCATCGACAAATACCTTGATATCGAACATCTCCCTCAACCGGCTGTCGCACAAGATCATTATTCCCTCTACAAGCACAACCCTCGAAGGCTTTATCGTGATCGTTTCCTTCGACCTGAGACAGGTGAGGTAGGAATATATAGGCATCTCTATGCTTTGTCCTTCCTTCAGCTTTTGAATATGATCGATCAGCAGGGTGAACTCGAGCGAGTCGGGATGGTCGAAATTAATTTTCTGCCGTTCTTCCAGAGGGATATGCCCATTATCCTTGTAATAAGCATCCTGCGGAATTACAACCACCTGTTCACTGGGCAGCTTTTCCATAACTTTGCGCACCACGGTTGTTTTTCCCGATCCGGTTCCCCCGGCTATACCTACAATAAGCATTTATTATTATTTTTGTAGATTACAAGATAGCTCAAAAATAACAAATTGCACTGATGTCGGAATTATATCCTCTGAAATTCGAACCCATCCTTAAAGAAAAGATCTGGGGAGGCCAGTCACTGTCGGAAAACTACGGGAAATATCAGGGAGACCTGAAAAACATAGGCGAAAGCTGGGAAATCTCGGCTGTTTCAGATAACCTGTCGGTTGTAAGCAACGGATTCCTGGCAGGCAACAATATTGAAGAAATAATAGAGGTCTACATGGGTGACATCACCGGAGAGTCGGTTTATGAAAAATTCGGTATCGAATTTCCCCTGCTGATAAAGCTTATAGAAGCGAGGGATGATCTTTCGGTACAGGTTCATCCGGGTGATGATCTTGCCAGAGAGCGTCACAATGCCTACGGCAAGACAGAAATGTGGCATATACTGAGCAGCGAAAGCGGCGCCAGGATATATACAGGATTCTCAGGGCTTGTTTCGCGTGAATCATATATTGATGCGATTGCAGCAGGTACAATCGGGGAACTTCTGAACGCGGAACCGGCGGAACCGGGCGATACATTCTTCACACCCGCGGGTAGAATACATGCCATCGGTGCAGGGATAGTCCTCGCGGAGATTCAGCAGACATCGGATATCACCTATCGGATACACGACTGGGGAAGGAAGGGTTCAGACGGGAAACCGAGGGAACTTCACACCGATCTTGCTCTCGATGCCATTGATTTCAACGAGACCGGTTCCGGCAAAATAATCAACAAGCTACTTCCAAATAAGCCTTCAGAGCTTGTCAGATGCAGATACTTCGATGCCAACATCATAAACTTCGACAGGGGAATTAACAGGGATTACAATTTAATTGATTCATTTGTTGTCTACCTCTGCACCGAAGGCAGGTTTATCATTCGCTGGGATACAGGAACGGAAACCGTGATCCGCGGTGAAACCGTCCTCATTCCGGCTTCCATCACCAATGTTGAACTGATACCGGAACCGAAAGCCGGTTTGCTTGAGATATACATTAACCAGGGTCTATAAAACTTACTGAATAAAGTCATGACAAAAGCATTAAACTCCTTACTGGTTTTGCTCCTGCTGCTGATAATGGCAGCTTGCGGAGGCAAGGGATCCATGAAAAAAGCTCAGGATTCCGCGGCTGACACCATCACGGTGCCCGACACCGGTTTTACCGGCATAAAACAATACTTCTCCAACAAAATACTTGTAAAGGAAGCAAGTTTCAGGAACGGTATCCTTAACGGGGAAACGAAAACCTACTACCAGGGTGGCCAGTTGAATCAGACCTTCTGGTATGAGAACGGGGTTCGCGAAGATTCGGCCAGGAAATATTACCTCGAAGGCCAGGTATTCAGGTCCACACCTTACAGGAATGACACCATCCACGGGACACAGCTGCAGTACTACCGGACGGGAAAGGTAAGAGCCAGGCTGAACTTCATAAAAGGGATGAGAACACCCGAGATGGAGGAATATGACCGGAACGGAAGATTGCAGAAGAACTATCCTGAAATAGTGTATTCATTCGATGATAATTACAACAAATCAGGAAAAGTAAGGTTAAACCTGAGTATCTCCGATGAGAAGAGAAAGGTCAAATTTTACATTGGTGAATTCACCAACGGGGTCTTTGATACCACAATATGCAAACTGATACCTCCGGTTAACGACAAATCTTTCATCGACCTGAAGAAATCAGGCACTCCCCAGCCTGATCATGTTAGCGTCATTGCAGCGATAGTTACCGATTTTGGCAATAGTTACCTGACCTTGAAAAAGATCCCTCTTCCCTACAACGATCTGAAATAAAACAGGTGCCTTATGATCATACGTTCAGCTTCATTCATCGGAAGCAGCGTTACTTTGACGCAATGCCCGGAACCGGTGAAGCCTGAATTCGCTTTTATCGGACGCTCAAATGTTGGAAAATCATCGCTTATCAACCTGTTGACGGGATATTCGAAGCTGGCAAAAACATCGGGCAATCCGGGGAAGACCAGGACCATAAACCATTTCCTTATCAACCAGGAATGGTTTCTTGTGGACCTTCCGGGCTACGGGTATGCAAAAGTATCGGCCGGGATGAGGGAGAAATGGGTAAAATCGTCTGAGGAATATATTCTAAAAAGAGAAAACCTTGTCTGTCTGTTCGTACTCCTCGATTCCAGGCATGAGCCCCAGAAGTCCGATATGGCTTTCATGGAGTTCCTTGGCATCAACCGGGTTCCTTTTGCCAGGGTATTCACCAAAACGGACAAGATCTCCGGCACAGCGCTTGAAAAAATCAGAAGAGTTCACGACACCGAGATGCTAAAGGTCTGGGAAACACTTCCCACCACCTTTATCTCCTCATCTGTTGACGGAACCGGGAAAGAAGAAATACTTTCATTTATTGAAGTAACTTTGAAGAATTATTCATTCTCTTAGTCTTATGGCGGAGAATTTCTATTTTTGTATTCTTAAAATATCATTATTAAAAGATTAAAAATAAAAGGAGATGTACGGTAAGGCACCTATGAAGATTTTTTCCTGCAGGGCTTCAAGGCATCTGGCAGAAAAGATTGCAGCCGAACTGGGAACAGAGCTTGGAAAGAGTTCGGTTACCGAGTTCAAGGATGGAGAATTTCAACCCTGTTTTGATGAATCAGTAAGGGGCAACATGGTTTTCATCGTTCAGTCGACCAATCCTCCGGCTGACAACCTTTTTGAACTTCTCCTTATGATTGATGCTGCAAAGAGGGCTTCTGCATACAAGGTGATAGCCGTTATTCCCTATTTCGGATTTGCCAGGCAGGACAGAAAAGACAGGCCGAGAGTTTCGATAGGTTCAAAATTGTCTGCCGATCTTCTCGGGACAGCCGGTGTTGACCGGATCATAACCATGGACCTTCATGCCGATCAGATACAGGGCTTCTTTAACGTGCCTGTCGATCATCTGTACGGGTCGGCAATCTTTGCCCCCTATATTGAAAATCTGAAGCTCGAAAATCTGACGGTATCGGCTCCCGACATGGGAGGTTCGAAAAGAGCCAATGCCTATTCGAGGCATCTTCATACCGAAATGGTACTTTGCTATAAACTCAGGAAGAAACCCAACGTTATCGAGGAGATGTCAGTTCTGGGTGATGTGGAAGGCAGGAATGTGATAATAATAGACGATATGGTCGATACGGCAGGAACTCTGGTACTTGCCGCCCAAAAGATCCATGAAAGGGGCGCCCTGAGCATAAGGGGCTTTGCCACTCATCCCATCCTTTCCGGAAATGCCGTTGAACGAATTGAAAACTCTCCCCTCACCGAACTCGTGGTTACTGATTCGGTGCCTCTTAAGCGTAGCTCATCAAAAATAAAAGTGCTGACAATAGCTGAGATTCTTGCTAATACGATTCAGGCAGTCAACATTAATCAGTCAATAAGCACTAATTTTGTATTCTGAATCCTTTGTAATATATATGCAGGCCGTTTTTTAAAAGTCGAACGTGTAATGGGGAGCTGTCGTGGCGTCAGCTCTGAGTAGCACACAAATCATCTCTAATGAAGACAATTGAAATCAAAGGTTCTCTCAGGACCGAACTTGGAAAGAAAAGTTCGCAGAAAACAAGGAAGGAAGGCAATGTACCGTGCGTGATCTATGGTAAGGAGCAAAATATTCATTTTCATGCCCATGAGAACAGCTTCAAAAAGCTTGTTTACACCCCCGATGCCCATATCGTCAGGCTCGACCTTGAAGGAAAGGAATACAGGATAGTAATGCAGGACATTCAGTTCCACCCGGTTACTGACAAGGTCACTCATATAGATTTTATTGAGGTTGTTGATGACAAGCCAATAATTATAGCCCTGCCTATACAAATCACCGGCGATTCGGTTGGTGTCAAGGCCGGCGGCAAGCTCAGGATAAAAAGAAGGCATCTTAAGGTAAGGGGCCTTGCAAGTGATATTCCCGAATCACTTCCGATAGATATCACCAACTTAAAAGTCAACCATTCAATAAGGGTTGGTGATCTCAAATACGATAAGATTGAACTTATTGATCCCAGGATTGCCACAGTCCTATCAGTAGCTACTTCGCGTGTTGTATCCAAGGAAGAAGGTGAGGCTGAAGCTGAACATACAGCCGGCGAAGCCGCCGAAGCAGCAGCTCCTGCCGACGAGGCAAAGTAAGGAAAGAAGTAGAACAAGTTTCCTCATAACCGACAGGCAACATGAAATATCTGATAGTTGGCCTGGGCAATATTGGCGACGAGTACAGCGATACCCGTCACAATATCGGCTTTACCGTGCTCGATGCCTTCGCGGCTGAATCGGCTGTTTCCTTCCGCGACAGAAGATATGGTTTCATCGCGGAAGCAAAACACAGGGGAAGGAATTTCGTCCTTCTCAAGCCATCGACATACATGAATCTCAGCGGCAACGCGGTAAGATACTGGCTCAAAAAGGAAAACATTCCGGTCGAAAAGCTTCTTGTAATTGTCGACGACCTGGCCCTCCCGCTGGGAAGCATAAGGATGAGGCCGAAAGGAAGCGATGGCGGCCATAACGGGCTTGCACATATAAACTCTGTCCTTGGGACAAACGAATATGCCCGTATCAGGATAGGCATAGGCAACGAATTCAGAAAAGGAAACCAGGTAAACTATGTCCTCGGCAGATGGACAGGCGAGGAGAAGGACCTGATTAAGGAACGTATTGGAATAGTGGTTGATATGATAAAATCCTTCGGTGTGGTCGGAACCGAACTGACAATGACTGCTTTCAACAGGATGTCTAAACTGCCTGCATTGAAAGATCAGGAGAAAGAAGGCAAAAAAGAAAAGGAAGCCGATGAGTCCCGAAGTTGAAACACCCGATGTCCGGATTGACAAATTTCTCTGGTCGGTCAGGATCTACAAAACCAGGAGCCAGGCCACAGAGGAATGCAAAAAGGGTAGGGTAAGCATCAACGGCATCCCGGTAAAACCGTCAAGGATAATAAGCGGCAACGAGATTATAACTATAAGGAAGCCACCGGCAAGCTATACAATCCGTGTCATCAAACCATTAGGAAACCGGGTTTCGGCGAAACTTGCAGCAGATTATATTGAAGACCTGACACCTGAGGAGGAGAAGATAAAGCTTGAGATGAGCCGTTCCTTATATCCCGGCTTCAGGCAAAGAGGACTCGGCAGGCCGACAAAAAAGGAAAGACGAAATCTCGACCGGTTCATCGACGACCTGGGATCCGTCTGAAATGGTGGTAAAAAGACGTATTATTGACTTCCCCGGGTATCAAATTACTCCCGTGTGACCATTATCCTGCTATTTTTCCTACCTTTAGGGATTTTAACAGAAAACCCCGCAATTTGCATTAACTGATTGTATGGGAAAAGAGAACATTGAAAAATATTCGAAGCGCTATGCCCTGTTTAAAAAAGCAGTAGGGTTCTGGCATAATAGTATCTATTACAGGAAAGTAATAGCCATAGGAAGAGAAAATATAAATCTCGACGATCATCTTATTTTTGCCCCCAACCATCAGAATGCCCTGATGGATGCACTTGCAGTTGTATTCACCCATTCGGGACAGCTGATATTTCTGGCCCGTTCCGATATTTTCAAAAGGAAAGCCATCGCTTCATTTCTCTATTTCCTGAAGATACTTCCGGTATACCGGATACGCGACGGCTTCAGCGCTCTTAAAGGCAATGACGAGATATTCCTTAAAACCATCGATGTCATAAAGAACAAGAACGGGCTGGTAATCCTTCCCGAAGGCGACCATGCAGGTTTCAGGCGGCTCCGCCAGCTCAAAAAGGGTATTTGCCGTGTTGCGTTTCAGGCTGAAGAAACGGAGAATTTCTTGCTTAACATAAAAATCATACCTGTCGGCCTGGAGTATACTAACTACCGCAGGGTAAGACAGGTGCTCACGGTGGTCTATGGCAAGCCGATAGAAGTGTCGGAATACCATCAGCTCTACAGGGAAGCCCCTGAAAAAGCCCTTAACAAGCTCAGGGAAAGACTTTCGGAAGAGATAAAGAAACTTATGGTTCATATCGCGTCAGTTGACGACTATGAAGCCATCGATGAGCTCAGAAGCATTGTCAACGGCAAATACAGCGACGACATCAGGTTCCCGAAACTATTCCGCGACAGGATTCTTATCAGCCGGCTGAACAAGCTCAAGAAAAACGATCAGGAGAAATACAGCCGTATATGCTCCCTGAGTCTCGACGTGAAGAAACAGGCTGAGAAGCTTAAGGTCAGCTACAAGCTGCTTGAAAAGAAAAAGCATCCCCTGGGGTGGCATATAGCCGGTATGGCCGGACTGCTTGCAACTTTCCCGCTCTGGCTTTTCGGAAATATATTCACTCTTTCCATCTTCGCCCCGCCTGAACTTCAGATCAGGAGAACAAAGGACCCGCAGTTTCACAGCTCGATGCGCTTTGTCATATCCTTCGCCCTCGCCTTCATATTCCTTCCCTTATATCTTATCCTCTGCCTTTTGATCTTCTCGCCCTGGTGGATTGCAGCGCTTGTCTTTATTGCCATTCCGCTCTCAGGACTTTTCGCCTGGAGCTGGAACCTTCTCATAAGAAGGATAATCGGTGGCTTCAGGGTAAGAAAATACATCAGGGAGAAAAACAGGAGTTATTTAACTCTGAGGAAGAATTATGATGAGTTGATTTCGCATGTATCGGATTTAAAAGATGAACAGGAAGAAAGCATTTAAGGATAAGGTAGTTTGGATTACAGGGGCATCTTCGGGCATTGGTGCGGCGCTTGTAAAGGAATTCTCAGTCCTGGGAGCAAATATCATTGCCTCTTCAAACGATCCGGAGGGTCTCGAAGCTGTAAGAAAAGAATGCTCAAGGCCTGATTCAGTAAAGTGCGTCCCCTTCGACCTTTCCGATACTTCAGCCATAGGAGATCTGGTGAAAGAGCTTGTGGATTCCTTCGGGTACATCGATTACCTGCTTAATATTGGAGGTATCAGCCAGCGATCGAGAATTGAAGAAACCCCCCTCTGGCTCGACAGGAAAATATTTGAAATCAACTATTTTGGTACGATTGCCCTTAGCAAGGCAGTTCTCCCGTACATGATAAGCCGGAAATCGGGCCACATTCTTGCCACAAGCAGCATATCTGGCCGCTTCGGATTTCCGCTGCGGTCGGCATACTCGGCATCCAAGCAGGCTTTGCACGGATTCTTTGAGACACTTTTTCTTGAAAACAAGAAAAACAGGATAAGAACATCAGTTATCATACCCGGTAGGGTCAGAACGAACATATCCCTCCACGCGCTCGACAAGGACGGAAAGGAATATGGCAAAATGGACGACGGCCAGGCAAACGGAATTTCTCCTGAACTGGCGGCAAGAACAATAATAAATGGCATTGTAAGAAACAAGAGAGAAATACTTGTCGGAAAGACTGAACTCCTTATGCTTTATATAAGGAGAATCTGGCCATGGCTGTTTTTCAGGATTGCCGACAAGGTAAAAAACTAACTTTATAAAAAGGATTATTGAAATGAAGAAATACAAACTGGGTGGGATTCAGCAGGTAGGAATAGGTGTTAAAGATCTCGGGGAAGCCTGGAGATGGTACAGCAGGATGTTTGGAACTGACTGCCGTGTTTTCGACGACAGGACTGAAGCCAGCCTTATGCTTCCCTACACCGGCAACGTTGCCCAGCGCAGACATGCTATTCTAGCCCTGAACCTGCAGAGCGGCGGCGGCTTTGAAGTATGGCAGTACACGGAAAGGAAACCTGTCAGTATCAAGGAAGAGATCAGACTGGGCGACCTTGGAATACTTGTATGCAAGATCAAGGTCAAGAACATAGCTGAAGCATATTCATTTTACAGGGATAAGGGCTGCGAACTCAGCGGGGAACCGGCTCAGGATCCGGCAGGTCAGCTGACATTCTTCATCAGAGATCCCTTCGGCAACCTTTTCCAGATCCTGGAGGGTAACAACTGGTTCATGAATGAGAACAAGATAAGTGGCGGTGCCTACGGAGCCATCTTTGGAGTTACGGATATAGACAAGTCGCTCACGATTTATTCGGATATCCTCGGCTATGATCGGGTTGTTTATGACAAAACAGGGATTTTTCCCGATCTGGCCTCACTCCCGGGCGGAGAAAAAGAATTGCGCAGGGTACTTCTCAAAAGGACAATTCCCTTCTCAGGCTATTTCAACAGGATTTTCGGGCAAAGTGTTATAGAACTGATCAGCGCCCCCGGCAATCCGGGTAAAAGAATCTTCCAGGACCGTTTCTGGGGCGATCCGGGATTCATTCATATCGGCTTCGACATCTACGAAATGGACGAGCTCAGGGAATACTGCACCAGTCTCGGCTACCCTTTCGTAGTCGACAGTATGGATTCAAAAAACGGCGACAGTTTTGAAATGGGAGATGCCGCCGGACATTTCGCCTATATTGAAGATCCCGACGGGATACTGCTTGAGTTTGTTGAATCTCATAAACTGAGGATATCAAAAAGGCTGGGATGGTACCTGAACCTTAAAAACAAGATGGGCTACAAACCCCTTCCGGGCTGGCTTCTAAAGATGCTGAGGTTTTCGAGGGTAAAGAAAATCTGAAACAGGCGTGCCGCGTGCGGTACGCGGTATGGAGGTCTTTTTTGAATCGACTTCTTTCATCACCCTTACAATATTGCCGCCCCATATTTTCGCGATTTCAGACCTGGAATAGCCCCTGTGCAGCAATTCGATGGTGATATTCATCATTTCAGCCACGCTCATGCATCCTTCCACTCCGCCACCGCCGTCGAAGTCGGTGCCGATGCCTACATGGTTGATGCCGATAACCTGTACCACATGGTCAATATGATCAACCACATCCTTTACGCTTGCAAGTTTTCTGTACTTCGCCCTGATCGCCCTGTATTCTTCCCTGGCAGCTTTCTTTTCTTCCTCCTCCAGTTTTGAAAGATCACCGTATTTCTCTGAAAACTCCCTGATTTTTGCATCCAGTACCGGGTTGGGATCGGGTATCTTGAGATAATCGCTGAGAATGCATATCTGTATTACACCTCCGTTATCCTTTAAGGCGAGAAGCATATTATCATCAAGGTTCCTGGGTGATTCACACAGGGCCCTGCATGAGGAATGTGAAGCAATGACCGGTACAGTCGTGATCTCCAGCACATCATAAAATGCCTTGTCGGAAATATGTGATACATCAACCATCATGCCCAGGCGGTTCATCTCCCTGACCACCTCCTTTCCAAATTCTGACAGCCCGTTATGCTCAGGGCCTTTCGGATCGGTGGAGGAGTCACAAACATCATTGTTCCTGGTGTGCGAAAGGGTAATATACCTGGCTCCCAGGTCGTAGAAGGTTTTTACCCTGCAGATATCCTTTCCCAGGGGATACGCGTTTTCTATGCCGATAAATGCCGACAACTTTCCCTCTCTCTTGAGCCTGAAGGCATCTTCCGGAGAAGTGGCAATACCAGCCATCTCCGGGTATTTCTCAACATTTCTCCGGATCTTGTCCAGTATATCCAGAGCAGACAGGTATACGGCATTGAAGGCGGAATCATTCCTGGGCCCCTGGCCGGTATACACTGCAAAAAACTCTGCATCGAGTCCGCCTTCCTTCATCCTTGGAAAATCAACGCAGCCTTCCGTGTGACGTTCTCCAAGATCGAAATCCGACATCGCGATACTTATGGGTGTGTCGCAATGAGTGTCGACCGTCAGTATCCTTTCATGGATCTTGGCGGCTTTTCTAAGCAGCCTGTCCTGATCATCGGCACAGGCAGTTAGCATCACGATTACTAAAAAAGAAAAACAGATGACTCTGTTCATGGGTATTCGGGTATTTTTTTATGCAATATAATCAAAATGACTTATCAAACTTACTGACAACCTGCATTTAACACAATTTAACACGGAAAAAACCCTGTCCGCCCGAACCCGGCCAGGGTAGCCATGTTCAGTTTTTGCTTGTAACTTTTTCATATTATGCACGTCTTTACAATGATCTTTAAATACTTTTTTAAATTCGTATTTTAAAACCTCATTATACACACTTTGATAATCATTTTTAAGTCCACACCGCCATGAGATCAATTCCGACGCTTGTTGTATGTTTTCTTTTTCCATTCCTTCCTCTGGCTGCTCAGAACGAATCTGCCAACAGGAGCTTTGAAAAAACTCTCCCGGCGGGACGGGGAACAAAACTTGAAATCGTAAACAGGTACGGCGACATATACATCACGAAATGGGACAGGGAATCAGCGCTGATCAAGGCAGAAATTGAGGCTTTTGCTCCCGACAGGGAGAAGCTTGACAAGCTGATTTCAGGCATAGATGTCAGCATAACGGAGAAGGGTTCCCTGATAAGGGCCGAGACGGTTTTTGAACGTGAAGCCACTGTTCTTCTTGAAACTTTCAAGAGTTTCACGGAAAAAATAATCGACTATGGATCGAAGGTGAAGATCAGTTATCACATTACTGTCCCTGAATATATTGACATTGACATCAGGAACCAGTTTGGAGACATTACGGTTGATGATAATTCCGGAACATTGTCAATTGATCTTTCAAACGGTAATTTCAGGGCAAATTCACTGAACCGGATCGCCGATCTTAAACTCAACTTAGGTGATGCCGAAATCGGCTCACTAAAGTCGGCAAGGATTATTACAAGTTTTTCCGGGATAAAAGTGAACAGCTGTGATGAACTTGAGCTGAAAAGCACTTCGACGAAATTTGATCTGGGAAAGGCAGGCATGGTTGAACTTGAATCGCGCAGGGACAAATTCTTTATAGATGATATTTCAACACTGAAAGGAGTCTCCTGGTTTTCCGAATACAGCATAGCCAGGCTCTCGAAAGAGGCTGATCTTGACCTGAAATCGGGAAACATCAACATCAAAAGGGTCTCGGGGAGTTTTAAAAGCATTGTTCTGAAATCAGCCTATACCGATATAGAAGCTGACTTTGATCCCTCCGCTTCGTGGGATTTCGAGATAAGGCATGTCAACTCATCTGTTGTTCTTCCGGGAAGAAATACAAGATCCAGGGAAGAGCTTGTAAACGAAAAAAGGAAGGAATACCTCATCACGGGCAAGAAAGGTTCCGGCGATTCGCGGGGGCGCCTGATGATTGAAGCCAACAGGGGGAATATCCGCCTCAACTAAAGGGTAATTGCCACGAAACTAAAGGGCCACGAAATTAAATGGCTTTTGCCGCGCAACTAAAGTGCATTGAATCGTGCAAGGCCTTCATCCAGCCACTGTATATATTCCTCGGTGTTCAGGTTGGAAGGCATCGGCTGATTAAGGGGATTCCCTTCGTGATCAACGATAACATAGAGAGGAAGCGCGTTGGTCTTGAATAAGGAAATCTCCAGGTCTTCATTGATCTTCCCAATGGTTTTCTTCACCTTGCCGTCGACCTTTGAAGTGATCCATTTATTTTCAGGAAGAACAGTCCGGTCATCCGCGTAAAGGGCAATGATCACGAAATTATTACTGAGTCGTTCCAGAACCTTCGGATCCGACCACACCCTGGCTTCCATTACCTTGCAGTTTGCACAGGCATGCCCCTTGAAATCGATAAGGGCCGGTTTCCCCTGTTCCCTTGCACACTGAAGGCCCTGTTCAAAGTCGAAATAACCCGAAAGGCCCAGCGGCATTTCAAAGATATCATCATAAAGAGGTTCGGAACAAAGCCCGCTCACGAACAGATTGGCGGAAGGAAGTACCGGCGATGTCTTGTTTTCCGACTGAATCCTGGTCAGGTTGAATTTGGATGTCTCCACGGAGGGCAGAAATGATGACAGGCCTTTGAGAGGAGCCCCGAACAAACCGGGAATCAGGTAGACAACGAATGAGAAGACCGCTATTATCAGGAATAAACGGAAAACGCCTATATAAGGCAGGTCGCTGTCGTACCTGAATTTTATCCTGCCCATGAGGTAAAGCCCCATAAGACTGAAAATAACTATCCAGATTGCCAGGAAGATATCCCTCGAAAGTATTTTGAAAGAATAGACCGAATCGATGGTCATAAGGAATTTCAGACTGAATGCAAGCATAATGAATCCCAGCACGACTTTAACCGAGTTAAGCCAACCTCCCGATTTCGGCATTTTTCTCATCATTGAGGGGAATAGTGCAAATACCGTGAAAGGAAGCGCGAAAGCCAGGCCGAAGCCGAGCATTCCTATACTTGGTCTCAGGACATCTCCCGAAGCAGCTTCAACCAGCAGAGCTCCCACTATAGGACCGGTGCATGAGAACGACACTATGACAGTTGTCAGTCCCATGAAGAAGGAAGCAATAAGGCCACCCCTGTCGACCCTCGAGTCGGCTCCTGAAACCCATTTGTTTGGCAATACTATCTCGAAAGCCCCGAAGAATGAAATCGCGAAAACCATGAAGAGCAGGAAAAACAGCAGATTGGGTATCCAGTGGGTACTCAGGGTGTTTGCAAACCCTGCTCCAGCGCTTGTGAGCGATACTATAACTCCCAGGAGCGAATAGATAAGTACAATGGAAATTCCGAATATCAGCGCCTTCACTATCGACCTGGCCCTGCTTTCCGAACCCCGCGAAAAGAAAGCCACCGTCATGGGAATCATGGGGAATACGCATGGAGTAAGAACCCCTGCAAATCCTGCCAGAAGCGAAACAAGGAAGAACTTAAGCAAACCCTTTCCCTGCTTCCGGTTTTCCGTTGGGATGTCTGTCGTTCCGGCAGCCTTAACCGGGCTTGTTGAAGCTACTTCCCCGACAGTGACAGAAAACTCAACATCCTTTGGCGGGGAACAGCTTGTATTGCTGCACGACATGAAGTTAAGCGTACCCGACACGGTGAAGGAAGGGCTTTGAGAACTCAGCTTCTGCCTGAATTCGGCCTTGTCGCGGAATGATTTGATCTTAAAACCGAAGGCTTCATCCATAAGCTCCTCGGGACTTGTCACCTCATAGCTTTCCCCCTCAAGACTGTAATCCACCGCTTCGTTGAAGGAAAATGATGTAGGAATCGGCCCTCCTTCAGGTATATCCATTGAATAGATATGGAAACCTTCTTCGATCACGGCTGTGAAGATTATTTCATAGGCAGTATCGCCCCTCTTTTCATAGCCGAAAGTCCATGTAACCGGATCATGTATCTGAGCCAGGGCTCCCCTGATGATAAGGAGGAAAAAAAGCAGTGCGGCTGAATATCTTTTAATCATATATGTCTGTTAATACCCTGTAAAAGTAATAAATCAGTATAATTCGCGGAAAGGAGGGTGTTGCTGTTCGGAATAATCAGTTGTCAGGCCAGGTCAATTTCATTGTTATCCCTGTCAAAGAAGTGGTATTCAAGCATATGATAGGAAGTCGCCGCCTGAACCTTTATAAATATTTTGTACTTGAGATCCCATTTCAGGTACAGGGGGAATATCCCTTTTTTCAGATATGAGGCCACGAAGGGATGAACATTAATTACAATTACCCTGGTTTTTATTTTATCGACCAGGAAAGCCAGATCCTTTTCAAGGGTATCAGTGAAGAGAACTGTAGGGCGCACCTGTCCGGTTCCCTGGCAGGCGGGGCATTCTTCATCGGTTACAATTTTCATTTCGGGCCTGACGCGCTGCCTGGTAATCTGCATCAGCCCGAATTTGGTAAGGGGAAGGATGTTGTGCTTGGTCCTGTCGCCTGCCATGATTTCCTTCATCTTATCGAACAAGGCCTGCTTGTTCTCATTGGTCTGCATGTCGATGAAGTCAATAACAATAATCCCGCCCATATCACGCAACCTGAGCTGCCTGGCAATCTCTTTTGCAGCCTCCATATTTACTTCCAGGGCATTTGCCTCCTGGTCATTGCCCGACCGCGACCTGTTACCGCTGTTCACGTCGATCACATGGAGAGCTTCGGTATGCTCTATAATAAGATATGCTCCATGCTTGAACGATACAGTTTTCCCGAAGAGAGCCTTTATCTGCTTGTTGACTCCAAAGTGATCGAAGATGGGAATTGATCCGTTGTAGATTTTTACAATCTTCTCCTTTTCCGGAGCTATTTCCCTGATGTAATTCCTTACCTCATCAGCCAGAACGGCATCGTTGATGTGGATGCCGTTGAAAGTCACGTTCAGCATATCCCTCAGGATAGTGCCTGTGCGGTTCATTTCCCCTATAAAGAGCCTTGGGGTTTTTATCTCCTTTTTTACAGAGTTAAAAGCTGATTCCCATCTCTTCACCAGTTCCCTGAGTTCGGTATCGAGAACCACAACTTTCTTTCCTTCGGCAGCGGTTCGCACAATAACCCCGTAGTTTTTTGGCTTGATGCTCTGCACCAGGGTTTTGAGGCGGTTCTTTTCCTCATTGCTCTCTATTTTGGAGGATATTGAAACCTTGTCGGAAAAGGGTATCAGCACTAAATGTCTTCCCGCGAGTGATATCTCCGATGCCAGCCTGGGACCCTTTGTTGAAATCGGTTCCTTGCTTATCTGGACGATTACCGTCTGCCCTGCTGTAAGGACATCGGTAATTTTTCCGTCCTTGTCAATATCCGGCTCGCACTTGATTTTATGGATCGGGGTGATACGACCCTGCCGCTGAACCGCGCTGAGATAATACTTATGCTGAGTCCGGAACTGAGCTCCGAGGTCGAGGTAATGAAGGAAAGCATCTCTCTCATAGCCAACATTTACGAAGGCAGCGTTGAGACCCGGCATTATCTTTTTGACTTTCCCCAGGTAAATATCCCCCACAGAGAATTTTATGTTTCTCTTCTCCCTGTTTAACTCTGTCAGTTGCTTGTCTTCCAGTAATGCCAGTGAGACTTCGGACGCACCAACATCAATGATCAACTCCTTATTTACCACTTTATTTCCTAAACTGAGTCAATAATCCACAACAATACTCCATGTATTGATACAACAAACCTAAAGATCGGATGACCTTTAGGTTTAGTTATCAGAAAAACGACTACCCAGCCCGTTTATTTCTTCTTATGTCTGTTCTTCCTCAGGCGTTTTTTACGCTTGTGGGTAGCCATCTTATGTCTTTTTCTCTTTTTCCCGCTTGGCATGTGGACTTATTTCTTAACGTTTGATTTAACCTTGTTTATGAATGATTTTGCAGGCTTGAAAGAAGGAATGTAATGTGCAGGAATTATTATAGTGGTGTTTTTGGAAATATTCCTTGCTGTTTTCTTTGCTCTCTTTTTTACAATAAAGCTTCCAAATCCTCTCAGGTACACATTGTTACCATTAATCATGGAATGCTTGACTGTATCCATAAAGGCTTCAACAGTCTTTTGAACCGTCACCTTCTCAATACCAGTGTTCTTGGCAATTTCATTAACGATGTCTGCTTTAGTCATTTTCGTGAAGTTTAAAATTCAACAAATTATTTCGAGTATAAGTTTTTTCAACCCTGCAAATATAGAAATATTATTTATTTTATATTGATTTAGTTAAAGAATAATTTTTTAATCTGAATTTTTAAATTGTCTAAAATACAATGGAATAGCTAAGCGACTGGCAGGCCTTCATACCCATGAGCCATTTCAGGCCTGTCGGGAGGGCCGATTTGGAGCTGGGTTAAGATGCTGAAAACATGCATATTACTCATAAATATGATCATTACTTTCAGTAAGCTTTATTTTTATTAACTTTGTGTTTTGGAAAACCAGGATAAAAAAACATAACTATATGTCAATCAACAAAGTTATTTTAGTTGGAAACGTAGGAAAGGACCCTGTTGTCAGGTATTTCGACAAGGGTGTGGCCAAGGCTACCTTCCCGCTGGCTACGAGTGAATCGTATTACAATCAGCAGGGAGAAGCCATAACAACCACAGAATGGCACAACATAGTCATGTGGAGGGCGATGGCCGAAGTGGCGGAAAAAACAGTCAAAAAAGGGTCGCAGCTCTATATTGTCGGGAAGATAAAGACCAGATCGTATGTCGACAAGGAAGGTAACAACAAATATATTACCGAGATACTTGCCGACACTTTTCTGGTTCTTGACAAAAAGCCTTCTGCCCCGGCAAGCGGCGAAGCAGCGGGAAGCGTTCAGGTCACTAAGGAACCCGAAGTTCCTGAAGTTCAAGAAAAGGCTGAAGATTACCAGACAGCCGGTGGTGATGATGATGACCTCCCCTTCTAGCAGTCAGCACTAAAACAGTCGGATTTGGAAGCGGATATATCAATTACATTTGTCGCTCTTTTTAGGGATCTTGCTGAAGTTCACATCGATCTGAAAGTGATCGTGGGCCTGGTGGTACTGATCATGCTGCTTTTTATATCAGCCCTTATGTCAGGATCCGAAGTGGCTTTCTTTTCACTTCGCCCGGAAGACATTGAGAAACTAAAGGCCAATAAGTCAAGGAAAGCCGCGATGGTACTGAAACTCTGCGACTCGCCCGACACCCTTCTCAGTACCATTCTCGTTGCCAACAACACTGTAAACATTGCAGCAGTGCTTCTGGCGGCCTTTATAAGTTCACTTCTCTTCGACTTCAGCGGGAATCCCCTGCTGGGCCTTATTCTGGAGGTGCTTGTCATCACTTTCATCATCCTGCTTTTCGGTGAAGTCATTCCAAAAATGTTCGCTACCAGGAAACAGCTGCCACTGTCACTTTTCATGGCCTATCCCATGGCCTTTCTTATAAAGTTCTTCAAACCTGTGACATCACTTCTTATCTTCTCCGCGTCATTTGTTAAAAAACGGACAGGTCACAGGCAGTCTAAAATCAGTATGGACAATCTTTCCGAAGCGCTTGATCTTGCGTCGGACAACATAAACGAGGATGAGAAGATCCTCAAGGGGATAGTCAATTTCGGAAACATAAATGTGAGCGAGATCATGTGCCCGAGAATAGATGTGACGGCTATCAACATCCAGTCGGGTTTCAACAGGGTGAAATCAACAATAATCGAGTCGGGTTTCTCGAGAATCCCCGTTTATGCCGGAACTTTCGACTCGGTCAAAGGCATCCTTTATGCCAAGGATATCCTGCAGTACATCAACAATCCCGATACCTTCAAATGGCAGTCGCTGATGAGGCCGGTCCATTTCGTGCCCGAAACAAAAAAAATCAACGAACTCCTCAAGGAGTTTCAGATAAAGAAGATACACATGGCGGTCGTTATCGACGAGTACGGAGGCACATCGGGGATTATTACACTCGAGGACGTGCTGGAGGAGATAGTGGGAGAAATAACGGACGAGAGCGACGAGGATGAAACAATGTTCCGTCAGATAGACGATAAAACCTATGTTTTTGAAGGTAAAATTCTGTTAAACGACTTTTTCAAGATAATCAATGTGGAAGACGATCCCTTTGAAGATGTCCGTGGTGAATCGGAAACCCTTGCAGGACTGATTCTCGAGCTCAGGGGAGAAATTCCCCAGAAGGGGCAGGTCATTACATACCGTAACTTTGAGTTCATTATAGAGTCGGCCGACAAGAGGAGGATCAAGGAGATCCGCGTTGAAATAAGCGATGATTATGACAGGACAAATAAAGAGTAGCTTTGGCCTTATCCTTCTGATAACGACACTGCTGGGCTTAGCCGCCTGCGGTGAGACGCCTGTTCCAAAGCCGAGGGGCTACTTCAGAATCGATCTTCCCTCAAAAGAATACCGCGTATTCGGTGAAGACACTGAGGAATCGCTGAACCTGCCATTGAAATTCGAATACCCGAAATATGGAGTGATTTCAGCCGATCAGGAGCCGGGCTGGTTCAATATTGATTTCCCCGGATACAAGGCCAGTCTGCACCTTACCTACAGGGATGTTAAAGGTGACCTGGTGGAACTGATTGAACAGACTTACACCATGAACGTCAAAAACCATATAACAAAAGCCGATGCAATAAACGAACAGGTTATTATTGACCCCGGGAAACGGATCTACGGCATATTTTATGACCTTAAAGGCAATACTGCAAGCGCTGTTCAGTTTTATGTAACAGACAGCGTTAATCATTACCTCAGGGCTTCACTTTATTTTGAATCCGAACCCAATTCCGATTCACTAAGCCCTGTTATTGATTTCTTCAGGGAAGACATGGTACATCTTATAGAAACCCTGGAGTGGACAAGGAAATAAACCCTCTGATGACTGATGGGATGTATTTCAAAACATTACCTGAATGAGTACACTATACTGGGTGTATGGAAGATTGAGGAGGATATCAGCACCCTGCTCGGTATGGTCGATCTTGATGCTTCCGACAAAAAGAAATACAAGGTTTTTGCCAGCAACTCAAGGAAACTTGAATTCCTGAGCGTCAGAGCCCTTCTGGCCGAATTGATCGGAAAAGAAGCCAGGATAGTCTACAACAAGAACAACAAACCCTTCCTGAGTGACGGATCAATGTTCATAAGCATCTCCCACTCCAACAAACTCACGGCGATTCTTCTCAGTTCCAACGAAAAAGTGGGCATTGACCTCGAGCATATGAGTACCAATATCGGACGCATTGCCTTCAAATTCATCAACAGTAAGGAAAAGATAACAAAGGAACAGGAAAAGCGCATATATCACCTCTACCTTCACTGGTGTGCCAAGGAGGCCATTTACAAAATATGCGACAAGGAAGGAATAAGCATAAAAAAGGATATTACCATCGAGCCTTTCGATGTAAAGGAATCGGGAGAGATCAGAGGCAGTGTAAAGACAAAGACGATAAATGACAGCTTCGACCTCTTCTACACGAGATATGATAATTATACAATAGTCTGGACCAAAAAGAATTATGACAAAGGATGATTTCCCGGGAAAAAGGAGTATAGCCCTGCTTCTCGATCCTGACAAGACCGGCGAGAATAACCTGAAGAAGATCCTGCAGATAGCATCCGGATCCGGAACAGACTATATCCTGGTCGGTGGCAGTCTTACCTTCAACAGCACAGACCTTCTGATAGCAAAGATAAAGGACCTGTGTTCCATTCCGGTAGTTCTTTTTCCCGGAAACCTTTTGCAGTTAAGCCTCAAGGCTGATGCCATCCTCCTTCTTTCCCTCATATCCGGAAGAAATCCCGAGCTTTTGATAGGAAATCATGTCATTGCCGCTCCTTTTCTCAGGGATGCAAGGGAAAAACTTATTTCGGTGGGATACATACTTGTAGGCTGCGGAAAGAAGACCTCGGTTGAATATATCAGCCAGACTGAAGCCATACCCCGTGACAAGACAGATCTGGTGGTAGCCACTGCCCTGGCAGGTGAGATGCTTGGCCTTTCCATGATCTACCTCGAAGCCGGCAGCGGCGCTCAGGAGCCGGTTCCTCCCGGTATAATAAAAGCCGTCAGGGAAAATGTGACTGTCCCGCTTGCCGTTGGTGGCGGGATTACAACACGCGTCGAGATAGCCCGGGCCTTCAGCTCGGGAGCCAACCTTATAATACTGGGCAACGGCTGCGAAAAGAATCCCTTATTGCTTGAGGAGGCTTGCGCCGAAAGAGATTCCGCCAGGCAATCTATCTGAAAAGTTCGGGCATCGGCTCTCCGGTGCAGGCATTGGGATAAGGAATCCTGCACAGCGACGAAAGCGTTGCAGCTACATCGGTCAGGTTAACCTTCCTCATCACTGTCGACCTGTTTACAGTCCATCCATACCATATCAGGGGAACATGACTATCGTACTCGTAAGGCGAATTGTGACCGGTAAGATGACCTTCCTCAGCTTCCACCCAGCCCGGCAAAAGCGTTATAATAACATCACCCGAACGCTGTGCACTGAAACTATTGATTATTTTCCTGAGATGACCGTTTCCGAAATCATTGGCTTCAAAGGCATAATAGGGATAGGCCGAAGCCACCCCAGTGAACTGGTTGAGGAACCTGGCAGTCCTTTTCTGAACATCCTCGATCTGCAGCCTCGCGTCTTCGATAAGCGTTCTGTTCAGAAACACCTGACGCTCCGTAAAACCCTTTACCCAGTCGCCCTCTCCGTAAACTGCATTAAGATAACTCCTGAGAAGCTGAAGGGCCTGGTTCTGCATGAAATATCCCGAAGGTACCCTGTTGTCAGCCATCACCTGAGGGAGTTCAGCCACACCATGAGCCGAGGTGAAATACACCAGGATGTTCCTTTTACCCAGATTGTCGTTCAGATAATTCAGAAGAGTCTCAATGTTTTTATCAAGCCTGAATATGGCATCAGCCGTCTCAACCGAGGAAGGGCCGAACCTGTGACCGATATAGTCGGTCGATGAATAACAGATCGAAAGGAAATCGGTAACATCATCCTTTCCAAGTTCTTCCTCCTCTATCAGCTTTATTGCAAAATCAGTTGTCAGGGCATCAGCAAACGGGGTTTCCCTCAGGAAAGCATTATTACGGTCTGAATTTCTTCCGCCCGACTTGCTCAGTTTGTTAAGGTCGTAGGGGAAATAGTTCTGCCCGCCAAAACCTTTCTCAAATTTGTTTGAATCGGGAAGGCAGGTGGAATACGCTTCCGCTTCTTTCAGGAGGGTCCATGAAGAGTTTAGATAAGCTTCCTGGCGTCTCATCGCGTTGAAATCGTTAACCCACGAGGGCAGGGCCTGAACATAATATGTCGACGACATCCATCCGCCGGTGACATTGTCGTACCAGAACACCCCGTCAGTTGAATGGCCTGCAGTAAGAATGGCCGACTGTTCCTTCACACCAACAGAAAAAACCTTTGATTTTTTCCCCGTGGCTATCTTGAGTTCATCGGCAAAGGTGGACGCGTTCAGGTTTACAGGGGAATGAAGTCCCGACTCGTAACTTCCTCCAACGGGATTGACGCTGATATCCTTTGTGCAGTAAATGAATTCATTTTTCAGCGGCACATACCAGTTATCTGACGTAATTCCATGATAGGCAGGTTCGGTTCCTGTGGCGATAGTTGAAAACCCGGGCGCCGACTGGGTGAGCATATAGTCGTAGGAAGCATTTTTGAAGAAAGTGCCTTCGTTTATCATCCTCTTTATCCCGTTATCGCTAAACCTGTCCCTGAGCCGCTCTATCTGATCGAACCTCAGCTGTTCGACTACAATTCCTATTATCAGCGACGGCTTGTCGGGGGGGAGATAGGCCCCCTGACCTGAAAGCCTCAGAAAAGCTCCTATAAGAATACAAATAGCAATAAGCTTCTTTCCTGTCATATCCTTCTCTTCATTTTGAAAACATCAAAAATAATCTTTTCACAATACGAAACAAAAATGAATGAATTAGTATGTTATAACAATGTTATAACGACCTTTCCTGCCGCTGAACGGCCTGTTGACAGGCTTTTGAACAGAACAATATACTCTCCGTTGCCCAGGCGGCTTAAATCGAGCTTCAACACTTGTTCCTCAACAGCTTCAAACACTGAGCTTAAAAGCAGTTTCCCCGACAAACCGAATACCCTGACATCCAGGCTTCCTTCCAGACCTTCAGGCAGAAGTACATTAATCTCTCCGCGGCCCGGGTTGGGATAAAACAAGGGAACAAGGGGTTTTTCCGGATCGGGAGGCGTTACGAGCTGTTCCATCTCAATATTCATATAGGTCTGCTGACCTTTGACAACATTGATGTTCCTGATGACGGTATCCCTGTATCCCGCGACTGATATTGAAAGGTCGTATATCCCGTCGGAGATGAGCCTTGTGAATATCCCTGAAGCCGTATCGCAAAGGGCATGTGAATTGTCCTTGTCGTGACCCTCGATAAAGACTAGGGCAGGAAGGGGCTTGCCCGTATATTTATCTGAAACCATGCCTCTTATGCCGTAAAGTGCATTTTCAAGATATCCGAGCATCGACCGGTAGTTGTATTCCCACAGATCATCAAGTCTGGAGGCGGGAGTGATATGATTATCATCGAGTTCGACGGTTATTTCACGTCCATGCAGGTTGTATGCAACATAATCCTGCCTCCCCCCGAATATTGAATACCAGTCGTAGCCTCTCGTAACCCCGTTATCGAGGAAATCCATGTATCCGGCAGGGGCATGAAGGTGAACCGTATCCGCCCATTCCCTGCTTACTGTATAAAACCAGTCATCATCAGCATGTTCAAAGCTCCAGCGGTCCCAGGGATAGTTAATAACCTCCGCTCCTGAATGGAAATTGGCTGAAATCACGAAGCGGCGTTCCGACATGAATCTCATCATGTCAATGGTCTCTTTCTGCCTTGTGACCGATGGCCCCGCGGGATCCGGGAAGTTGCGGTTAAGATCGTAGCCTGAAGCATTGAACCTGACCGGTGAAGTTATCTCATCTCCGTTCCTGTATGTACCATCGGGATTAGCCAGGGGATTGATCCATATCTCAAGATTGTCGACCAGGCGGGTTACCCTGTTGTCGATACCGTAATTCCTCAGAAGATAATCTGCCAGCCGGAGCATCAGAATAAAACCGGCGGTCTCGTCCCCATGGATTGTTGAGGAATAGAATACTTCAGGTTCCTGCTCATCAACCTGGCAGTTGTCGGATATTTTAAGTACTAAAACAGGTTTCCCGTTGATTGACATTCCAATTGTATCGAGCCTGCAGAGTGAAGGATAGAGTGATGCGAAGGTATGCATTATCGAATCATACTGGCTAAAGGTCGGGTAAGTGTTCCATTCCATTGCTTTTGCCATGCTGACCGCGGTCATCTCTCCCTTAACCACCGGCTCTTTTTTTAACAGGTAAGATCTTCCTTCGGAAATAAAGCGTTCGACTGTCAGGGGTGAAAGCAGAAGACTTACTTCTTTCTCTCCGGCTGTTCTTATTGAATAATCGACCGACAGCCCGCGGATGTCTTCAATCCCGCTTATCTCAACGACAAGCTCTGCCTGTCCTCTTTCGGCAACAGTTTTAAGAAGCTTTGAATTATCCGCTATGATCTGTGAATGTCCCCTGCCTGCCGCGAGTAGAAACAAAACGACCGTTATCAGTAAGTTCCTTGACATTCACAAGTTTAAACATTAAACCTGATATGGAGGATATCCCCGTCTTCCACTATATAATTCTTTCCTTCGATAAAGAACTTGCCGGCTTCCTTGCAGGCATGTTCGGATCCCAGTGTCACAAAGTCGTGGTATTTCATCACCTCTGCCCTTATAAAACCTCTTTCGAGGTCGCTGTGAATCACTCCTGCCGCCCGCGGGGCCGTCATTCCCTTTTTTATGGTCCATGCCCTTATCTCCTTAGGGCCCACTGTGAAGAAAGTCTGCAGGTTGAGCATGCGGTATGCCGCCCTTACCATTTTATCAACTCCCGGCTCATCGAGCCCTGCATCCTTCAGGAATTCCAGTCTGTCGGCCTCGGTCTCAAGCTCGGCTATCTCCGCCTCAGTTGCCCCGGCAACGACTATAACTTCAGAATCGGTTCCCTTAAGAGCTTCCTTTACCTTTTCCACATACTTGTTACCCGTTATCGCCGATCCGGCGTCGACATTGCAGACGTACATCACAGGTTTCATGGTAAGCAGGAAGAGATCGTCGATATGTTTTCTGTCATCGCCGTCTATTTCAAGCGAACGGGCATTCTGAAAATTACCTATATGGTCACGGTATTTTTCGAGTACCTCCACTCCCCTTTTTGCATCCTTATCGCCTGCCCTGACCAGTTTTTCCAGGCGCTGAAGCTTCTTTTCCACCGATTCAAGGTCCTTTACCTGCAGTTCAAAGTCGATGGTTTCAATATCCCTGACAGGATCAACAGAACCGTCTATATGGGGCAGTTCATCATTGTCGAAACATCTCAGGACATGGATCAGGGCATCAGTGTTACGGATGTCGCCCAGGAACTTGTTACCCACTCCTTCTCCCTTGTTTGAACCGCGTGTAAGTCCGGGTATGTCAACGATCCCGACAGTTGTATGGACGATTTTTTCGGTAATCTGATACTTTTCCAGTTCATACAGCCTCGGGTCGGGTACCTGGATCACACCGATATTCGATTTAGTGGCGCTGAATGCATAAGCATTGGTTTCACCTTTGGTGTTTGAGATACAGTTGAATATTGTCGTCTTTCCGGTATTGGTGATCCCGATAATGCCGCATTGAAGAGCCATCCTAAATTATTTTGTTTTTCCAGGACAAATTTAAAGTTATTTGTGAAATAAAGCCTTACGGAAAGTTGACTTCATGGAATACCGTTAAAGGTTAGGGGTTCAAAAAGTTGAAAGTGGAAAGTGGAAAGTGGAAAGTGGAAAGTGGAAAGTAGAAAGTGAAAAGTGGAAAGTGGAAAGTGGAAACGTTAAGTGTTTAGCGTTGGTTTTTACCCTGTGTCATTTACTAATTATTTCAGCTAAAGCCTCATTGTATGAGACTGCAAGACAATGTATCATGTATTATAGGCGATGTATTATAGGCGATGTG
>JAAYQC010000088.1 GCA_012519515.1 Bacteroidales bacterium
ATAATCACTCTCCTTGATTTTCCGGAAGTCAGGATTTGCCACTATGGCCAGGGGTGTAAAGACAGCAGGTCTGTTCATATAGTCTTTTACAGATATAAGAACTTCAAACAAACCTGCAAGATCAGCAGTTGTTTCAAGAGAATCATACCTGTTAAAAAGAACTCCATCATCAGATGTGAGGTCAATACCGGCAGCATGTAAGCTTTTATAGGTTTCAACTGAAGGCATTCTGATACTTCCCCAGTCATCTGATTCAAAGATGACCAGTTTTCGTCTGGTACTCCAACCAGGTATGGCAGCAAGATTCCTGCGAATATTCAGAGCATCAGCCATCTATGTGTAAGTATCTAATTGAACAAAGCCTCATACAGAGACAAAGCCGGCGCAAATAAAGGAACCCCAAAACCAGGTGAAAAAATCCACGCATTCATACTCTCGAATCCTAATCTGAGGTTGATTAATGAATATAACATCATTGGGAACAATCCCAAAAGAATCAGAAAGTATATCTTGTTACCTGGTTGTTTTGAAAAATACATTATGAGATAGGCTGTCGCAAATAAAAAGAACAATATCATAAACCTTCCTCCGAATGATGGTATTGGCATACCAAAATTGACAAAAGCAAGAAATAGAAGCAAAAAGCTGAAGAGGTTCTGTTCATGCTTTTCCTTCATAATTGACCAGTGCCTTAACTGAATGACTACTATGGCAATCAAAAGATAGTAAAACACCATATCACTTGTAATACGCATAAACCATGCAGATTGAGCTACTCCTTCCTGAACAGCAAGCATATATCCCTCACTTGAATATCCTGCATAACGTTGTTGTATTCCTCCCCCAAGCCTCAAAGCTAGCACTCTGAAAAGTGGCGCCATAAGATAAGGTAAGACAAAAGAGGAAACTGCCAAAGGAATATAGATTATATTTCTGTTGCCGGCCAGGTAATATATAACCAGGATTGCATTAGCTGATATAAAGCTCCAGTGAACGAATGCAGCCGAAAATGTTATTAGCAGGAATCTGGGATTTTTTTCTGTAATGACACGAAAGGCACCATAGAAAAAAATCCACGCTGCAGTCCACATCCTGACACCACTGATCATTGTAACAGGAATTATCATTATGAAGAAAACCATGAGAAGAACGGTGTTCCAGTTCTGATTTAAAATATAACGATCAAAGATCAGTTCGATAGATTTCAGATAGAAATAGCCGAAAATAGCAGCCCACACTCCAAAGTAAAGTCCGTGATCACTTGTAAATCTGGATACAATAAAAGAGATAAGAGGTTCTATAAAATCAACTGAAGTATCACTGTATAGGCCACCAATAATTTTGAAAAAATCAGAGAACGGGAGTAAAGAATTGGCCTTCAGGCTTAAAGCATACCTGTAGGCATCTACTGCAACATTAGCATTTACAAATGAGAGTCCATAATAAATAAGAAAGATATAAATAACTGTTCTGGCTTCCTTTCGTGAAAAATTTGCCAGGGCAACCAGAAACGACAGGAATGGCCATAAGATAAACAGGATAAAGTAATTCCTGATATCAGTAATTGAAGAATCAGTAATATTACTGTTATATGACCTGGTCAACATAATGATACTGTATTCAACAGTTCCAAAAATTGCCGTGAAACAATCCTGATATGATAACACATAGGATCAGGCAGTTGCATTCTGTCTGAATAATTGCCTTTCAGGAAATTTTTAATATTTTCAGCAGAGAACTCCTTTTTGATATTCAGGACTGGACGACCTGTAATTGAATAATCAATAAGCTTGCTTGGTACATTAAGAGTGGTGTTATTATCAAAATTGATCAGGAAATCCATCCGGGATAGCTCTTTTATAAGTCGTTCCCTCGGAATAAGACCGGAAACAATCAGTTTTTCCTTCAATAAATCAAGATAGGTTTTCAGATATTCCGGCTGGTCAGTATAGACATAGAAACGAAATGGCATTTTTATTTTCGACAGAAAAACCAAAAGTGGTTCAGGATCACGTATTCCCTGAAGAAATCTGCCTGCATACGCAAATTCCGGCACCTCCCTGTCATCATGTTTCACTTGCCTCTGACTTGAAAGATTAAAATCAAACCCCTGTGGAATGATTTTAATTTTCCCGTGAAATTCCGGATAATATGCATCTATAGCTGACTGAACCGGTATGGTAATAAAATCTGCTTTTTTACAAAACCATTTTTCCAAATATGCAAAATAGAAAGGTTTTCTGAAACTGTCAAGCACATCGCCCATATAAGGATCACCACAATCAGCGACCCATTTCGCGGCAATTTTTTTTCTTCGGTTCCTTGCCCATGCCACACCCCAGTGAACAGGATATGGAACAGCAAATGAAATCATCAGATCATAACCTTTTTCCCTTTTTAGCATCTTTTTTACATGGAACATATCTTCAATTGCAGGGTATTCAAAGAGTACCATCAGAACTCTTTTAAGTACACGGGAAATAAACGCCCATGGCTTTCTTTTGGGTATAACCACTTCCGGCAGTCGGCCCCATTTCCATATTTTTATCTGAACGGGGGTTTCCAATAAAAAATCCCTGTAATCATGATTCCTGAACCTGGTTATCACTACCACTTCATGACCCTGCCTGTAAAACTCCCGGGCAAGTTCAGTGGCCCTATAGCTGCGTGGTGAGATTTCAGGATAAAATGCATTGGTTACCAGCAAAATTTTCTTTGGGCAAAATGACATCACTATTTATAGTTAGTTGATCAATCTATGAAATTCCATATACCTACAGAATTTGATCATAGTTTCTATAAATGCATTATATAATAAACAGAAAGCTTTCAGGGAACCTTAATGTTGAACCTGGTAATCCATTCTCCCAGTAGGATCAGCCTCCAGTAGGAAAAATCAAACGGGATTTTGCCTTCGACAATTTTATCAAAATACAATAACGCCTCATTCTTGATTAATCCATTCGTACTTTCAATAGCCTTAGAAATTCCTTTACGAAATAATGATGGACTCTCTTTTCTAACCCAGACCTCTTCCGGTGTTGAAAACCCCATCTTGTCTTTGCGATTTCTTATTGCATCAGGAAGAATATCAGCCAAAGCCTGTCTCATTACCCTTTTGGTTATTCCATCCTTTTCCAGATATGAATCTGGTAAATTACAGGAGAATTCCACAAGTCTGTGGTCAAGAAACGGAACTCTGGCTTCTACCGAGTTTGCCATAGAGTTTCTATCTTCCCAGTGCAAATATTTTGGCAGGGTAGAATAAAAGGTAAGATGTTCCGAAATATTCTGTACCGAAGAGTATTCAACAGGAATAAAGTCAAATGGGTGTTTAAAAGCCAATCCGATTTTTTTTGTATCAATAACAGTTCTCAGATGAGATGAATTTCCTGATAGAACGGATAGAACACGGTTAATTCTTGTTGGCAAAAGGTGATAAGTTATTCCCTTTAATACTTCCATGCCGGATAAAGGCCTGATTTGTCTGGTATTCTTAATGTCCTGCAGAAGTTCAGCTATTTTCATTCTCCGAACCATTTCAGCATACCTTGAAAAGGTAAACTGACCATACCCACCGAGGTATTCATCAGCTCCCTGCCCGTTCAGCAGGACTTTCACACCAAATGATGCTGCCAGTTTAAACACATTATAGGCAAGTAAGACGCTCTGGGACTGATACGGTTCATCCTGATACCAGATTATCCGGGGAGTTTGTGTAAAAACATCTTCAACTTTTGAAGTGACAAAGGAAGGATTAACATTTGTTGCAGCTATCACGATGTCAATCCATTTTTTTTCACTGTATTTATCAATATCTGAATATGAAGAGAAAGTCAATTGTTGATTGGTTGCATTCTTGCTTTTTAATAACCTGTTAACTTCACAGACTATGGCAGACGAATCCAAGCCTCCACTCAGGGCAGTTCCCAGGGGTACATCAGCACTAAGATGTTCCTTTACGGATGTCTGAAACAATGACCTGAAAATGAGTGATGCATCCTTAAATGATCCCTTAAACAATTCCCTTTGGGGCTGATACCATTTCTTATAAGATAGCTTATTATGTACGGGCTTAATTTCATCTATTCTTGATTTAAAACATGTCCCTCCCGGTAATTGAAAAACATTCCCGAACATAGTTTCATCAGTGTGATCGGCAATTGAATAGATAAGCTGATCATAGACTCTTTGCGGATTCATTGAGGCATTCCAACCGGGCAAAACTGTAAACTGTTTTATCTCACTGCCGAAAAACAAGTCACCCTTATCAGAAAAGTAATAATAGAATGGTTTGATTCCATAACGGTCTCTTGCCAAAAAAATCTCATTATTATGTTTATCATAGATAGCGAATGCCCACATCCCAATAAATCTGTCAAGACATTCTTCTCCCCATTTCGAGTATGCAGCCAGAATAGTCTCAGTATCTATCCTTGTTTTGAAAGCATACCCTAAACCCTCCAGTTCTTTTCTGATCTCCAAATGATTGTAAATCGCCCCATTGAATACAATCCAATACCTGGCTGACGAGTAGGACATTGGCTGATGGCCTGCTGAGGAAGTGTCAATAATAGACAACCGCTTATGGCCTAAGGCCATTAATGAAGTGCCTCCCATGCAGGAGAGTATATTTGCCTGTGGATGATAATCACTTAATGTTTCCCATGCCTCATCCGGAGTGTTATCTCCTCCTAACCGTATCAGTTGACCATGGTTATTAAGAATCACATAGCCCTCATCATCAGGCCCTCTGTGATTTATTAAATAACACATTTTATAAACTAATCCATTGGGCAGTGACCTTCCCGAACCTGCTATAAAACCAGATATCCCACACATATCATTAACAATCCTTTGGAATTGTTCTGAGTATTTTTTTCAGCTGAAATCTACTTATTTTACAGATATGACGTAATCTGAAAAGTACAAATTGATAAATGATCAGCAGCACAACGGAAAAGTTGTATAAATGACCAAGGATTCTATATTCCAGATCTACAGATGTTAAATCCAGCTTACTCAATCCGGTTTCGTTAAGTCGTGCTTTCGCATGTTTTAATTTTACAAAACCAAATGGCACAACCGATGAAGTGATATATAGAACAACGAACTTGCATATTGCCTGGTTTAAAAAGTTTTTCTGTTCCTGCTTCAAGGCGGGATTCCTTTTAAAATCTGCCAGATTGGCTGCTGACTTTAAAAAACCATCAATCGCTTTTTCAGAATAAAACAGTGGTGAGATTGTTGCTGATCCTTTACGAACAGTACGAAGATAAAACGGCATTCCATCAAAAATACATCTTTCCGCATAACAGAGTATCCGCGCGATAAACTCACCATCTTCAAGATATGGCACTCCTGCAAGATACCTCAAATTGTGATGTTCAAAAAAGTCACGCCGGAATAATACGGCTACCATTCTGTCAGGGTCTCTACGATCATTCGCACGAGACAAGGGATATGCTTCAATTCCTCTGCAGAGGCAATCCTTCAATTTTTCGTATAGCCGTTGCTCTATAACCTGACCAGATTCCGAGATAACTGTGAATCCCAGGAATGAAACCTGACAATCCGTTTTATCTGCTTTTTCCAGGACGTGTTGAAGGGAATTTGCCTCAACATAGTCATCAGGATCAATAAACAGCAGATACTTTCCGGTAGCTATCTCCATCCCATTATTTCTGGCTACAGAAACCCCCTGATTTTCCTGTTCAATAATCTGAATATTGGAGAAGGACTTCATTAAATTCTTTACAATTTCCCCACTTCGATCAGGAGAGCCATCATTTATACATATTATTTCATATTGATCAGGATCCAGGTCTTGATTTAACAGGCTGGAAAGGCATCTTTCAACATACTCCTCCACATTATACATCGGAATTATAACAGATAACCGCTTCATAAAACAATCATTGATTGAAAACAGATAACAAATTACGGGAATCAGATAATTACACAACCGCCATTTGAAGAAAAGGTGTAACCACGGGTTATTTATAACTCGGGAGCCTTGGGACTTAATCAATGAATCGCATCTGCTTCCATAAATACCTTAGTGATATAGCTCATTTTCACTTGAATCCGATTTTAGTTTCCCATATAGAAAACTGATATATCTAAATGGATTCATGAATCTTGTCAACAGCCTATAAATTAACCTGTTAAATGGTGTATCCCGGTTCAGATAAGGCCATCTGAAAGCCTGGGATAATATCCAGTTAATTCTTTGTTCGCTTCTAACAAGAAATGGAAGCGCCGGATAAGTATATTCTGTCCTGAACTTTTCGGTCTTAAAGTAATTAGGATTCACGATAACTCTTTGCTTTTTATTGTTAGCAGCACCGGCATGCCTCCGATAATTGGCTGTTACAACATCCATAAAATAGAGTCTGTAGCCTGATTTTGTGAGCTTTAACCAAAGAGGATAATCTTCCATAAGCCTTACCCTCTCATTAAAACCACCAACTGACAACAATGTCTCCCTATGAAAAAAAGCAGAGGGAGTATAATGTATTCTGTCACTGACAACCAGCATTTTGTATTGTGAATCAGCGGTTTTTGAAGGATGCATAATACTCGAGGGATTAATGCTGTCATCCTCAGTGGCAAGTACAAAATTAACCGGCAGAAAACTATCATTATAGATATTGAGCCTTGAGAACAGAATTTTTATATGCTGGTTTTTTCTGACATGCTCCATGTTAGCCTCAATACATCCAGGCAAAAGAGCATCATCAGCAGCCAGGAACTTAATCCATTCGCCCTTTGCAACGTTCAGCCCTCTGTTAACATTGCCGGACACACCGGTATTTATTAATGAAGTTATTAATTCAGTCCGGATAAAACGGTCCTGGTTTCTTTCTAACCATCGTTTACAAATTTCAATAGTTTCATCACTTGAACTATCATCAGTAATTATCAGCTCAAGTTCATTCCATGTCTGCACACGGACGCTTTCCAGAGCTTCAGCAACAAAACTGGCAGAATTATATGTAACTACTACTATAGTAACTAATGACATGGGCAGCTATATATTTATCTGTGATTGATCCTATTTATTACATTCTTCACAGCAGCCTTAGCAAAAGTCACACGCCTCCTCTTTTCAAGAAGCTCAGCCTGAAACTTCAATTCACCAACATAATACTTGTTAAAGCCATAAAACGATCTGCGTAATGCTGTGTCCAGAGTTTGTCCAAAGATATTGTCAAAAAAAGATTTAAGCTTCAGGTTCCATGTTTGTGGATTATTTTCTTTCCTGAATTTCTTTTTGTTCAACATGGCAAGGTATTTCTCATCATCATTGTCAAGATTGATTATCTCTTCTATAACCTTTTCGATATCACTTTTATTCTCCAATCTGATAAATGTATCAGGCTCAAAGTCAAGAAATACAAGCGGATTCCCATAATATACAGGAAGGGATCCGGCAATAATTGGTTCAAGCAGTTTTTCTGTCGTATAGCCAGGGACAGAGCTGTTCTCGAAAGCAATTGTAAACTTATAGTCTTTGATAAACTGCAGCTTATCCTTTACCGGGCCGCCAATATTATTAAGATGTCGGCCACCCGAGTCTACTTTCCTGTACTTGCATAATTCAGTAAAAAAAGCATCTCTGACCGGATCAGAATTAACATTGTTTGAATAGACAAAGTTGCAGAATTTCCTATTCACTAAACTATCTGCCCTATACTCTATTTCCTGATGTAGTGCTCTATCCCTTAACAAAGAATCATAATACCATTGATAGTATGCATATAATGGGAATCTCAGATAGCGGTCTCCAAACTCCAGGTAATGAAATCCGATAGCATAATCACACAGGTTAAAATCAGGAACCAGGTTTTCGCCTGTATAAAGAATCTTTATACAATCATCATACTCCAGATGCTTACTGCCATATACAGAATAGAAAAGATAATCAGGTTTTTCGGCTACAACAACCTGAAAATTCTGTTCAAGAAACTTAAGGAAGAGATTATTTGACTCAAATCCCGGCCAGAAATCACAAAAATTAACCTTTATCATATTCAGTTTATTGGCAAAACATAATAATTATTAATCCTCTCTCTTCTTAAAAACAGATGAAACATAATTTCTGATGACAGGCTTAAGGCCAAGCCGTCTGTCAAGCCCGTAAAAAGAATACAGAACCGCTGCCCCCGATATCAGTAAACCCATGGCATAGCGAACAGTTCCATTCAAAAAATACGACAGGATAAAGACAAAGGTTATCAGTATTATACTGATCATAAAAGTACTGACAGTGCTTTTGGCATAGGTAAAATTATACTTTCTGCGTGCGAAGAAAAGAGTAATAGTCAGTCCAAAAACATAGCCCACTATATAAGAAACACCCAGACCCTCCAAACCGTAAAACCTGTATCCCAGAATATTTATTATTATATTGAATGCCATTGCACTTATCTCTATACCGCCAAAAACCTTCAAATCACCTTTTGCCGGAAATATAAATCCCATCGGCCAGGCAAGACCTTTCAGGATTATCCCGACTACCATCCAACTCGCAAAGTTTATCACAGGCAGGAAAGAGGAGGTATAAAGCAACCTGATAAGCAGAGGCAGGGTAACAATTATCAGCACAATAACAGGTAATAGTATCAGTAGCACCATTTCAGCCTGTTGATTTACAAGTGAGGTTATCTTCTCATTATCGTTATTGATTGATGAGAGCCTCGGAAAGTAGTCTGTTGTCATTGCCGCAAACACCAGTCCGGTTGACTGTCCTATTACAGACCAGCCGGCATTATACAGACCAACCTGGTCTACCCCACCCGTTCTACTTATATATGCATTAAGAATATAACCTGTCAGAAATCCAATTATGCCGGTAACTGTAATTACCAGACCCAGTTTTACCATTTTCTTTCCTGACTCCAATGTCTCCCTGAATGACATTTTCACATGCTGAACTACAACCTTTTTTGAATAGTACCAGGTTAATAAAAGCGATGTGGCAGCAGTCAGTATAAGTGACGGGACTATCCCCTTCACTCCAAAGAAGTAATACAAAGGAACAGAAGTAAACAATCCAAGCAGGGAGCCCCAGACACTTGCCCTGGCAAGATCCTGCAGTCTCCTGCCTGCCTGAAGAAGAGATTTCTGACCATTGCTGATAGTTTGCATGAGCATGGTAACTGAAAGCCATAAAAATGCCCATGTATACTCCTCATTGCCAAATGTCCATTTGCTTAACAGGCGGGACATGGCTGCAGTAACAACCAAACCCAGTATGCCGGCGAACCAGGACCACCGGCGAAGTGTCATAACCGTCTGTCCTATTCTTGACTCATCATCACTACCGTATGCCTCTGCAATATCCCTTACCGCACTGAAAGTAATACCCAGGCCTGTCACTGACAGTATTAACTGCAAAGGGGCGTTAAAAAGCCCGATGATACCAACCCCGGCAGTACCAAGCAATACCGCCACGAACTTGGTTCTGACTATTCCTGTAAGAATCTGGAATACCTGCACACCACCAAATAGAGAGGTGGCTTTAAAAATCTGACGATATGATGATTGCTCCTGATTCCGTGAGATGGATTCAGGTTCAGGTATTTTATCGGACAGCTCCGGAGACATGAATAAGCACAACCGGGGGAAGCTTTCCCCCGGTTAATCATTTGAATTCATTCAATAGCTCTACCACCTTTTCAACCTCATCATCAGTCATTACCGGGCTGATCGGCAAGCTTAGCACCTCCCGATGTATCTTCTCGGTAACAGGTAAAATGAGATTCACATATTCGGCATACGCTTTTTGTTTATGAGGTGGAACCGGATAATGGATCAGGGTCTGAATTCCATTCTCATCAAGGTACTTTTTAAGCCTGTCACGCTCGCGACAACGCACTACATAAAGATGCCAGACATGATTAAGAGCGCCGGTTATCTGATCATCTGTGCTATTGCCAGGTATCATGGAACCGGAGCTATTTTGACATACCCGCGGAAGTATTACTTCCTGGTTAATAATATTTTTCGCATAAAAACCGGCAATAATGCGCCGGCGTTGATTGTCAGAATCAAGACGTGGCAACTTCACTCTCAGCACGGCAGCCTGAATCTCATCCAGTCTGGAGTTCAGGCCTTTATAATAATGAACATACTTTTGAGTGGAACCATAATTTGCCAAATATCTTATTGTTGCCCTCAATTCATCATCATCAGTAGTTACAGCGCCGCCATCTCCCAGGGCTCCAAGGTTTTTCCCGGGATAAAAACTGTGGCCTGCTGCATCTCCCAATGATCCGGTACGCTTTACCACAGGCACCTGAATTCCGGCAGCCACAGGTGTACCATGGGTTATTGTGACAGCTCCTGCTGCCTGCGCATTATCCTCAATGACTTTCAGATTATATTTCTTTGCAATTTCCGTGATCTCAACGGACCAGCAGGCCTGACCATACAAATGAACCACAATTATTGCTTTTGTCCTGGCAGTTACAGCCTGTTCTATAAGTGCAGGATCAATGTTATAAGTATCAATATCAGGTTCAACCAATACCGGTTTAAGCCTGTTATCCGTAATAGCCAGAATGGTTGCAATGAATGTGTTTGCAGGGACAATTATTTCATCACCCTCGTGCATCACACCCAACGCGATATAAGCTTTCAATATCAGCCGGAGCGCATCCAGGCCGTTTGCAGTTCCGATGCAATGTTTTGATCCAATGAATTCAGCGAATTCCCTTTCAAAAGCAGCGCACTCTTCCCCAAGGAGAAACCATCCGCTCTTCACAACCCGTGTAATTGCCGAAGACAACTCCGGCTCAAAACTTGACGTTACTTTCTGCAGATCAAGGAACTTTATCATTCTCCCAGCATTTTTTTCTTTTCTTCTTCAGTGAACGTTCTCAGTATCCTTGCAGGAGAACCTCCTACAATAGCGAAAGGATCAAAAGACCTGTTTACAAAGGAATTGGCTGCAACAACGCAATAATCACCCAATGTAACACCCGGCATGATTTGGACGCCGGCTCCTATCCAGACATGATTTCCTATTGTTACAGGCCTCCTGTCAATCGGGAAAACTTTCTGCATGGCTGCAGAAGCATTGGGACCTGAATCAACCAGAATAATAACATTCTGGGCAATGCTCACATTAGAGCCAATTATCAGTTTCGCCGCGTAACCGTTCAGCAGGCTGTTCATCCCGATATAAGTTTCAGAACCTATCTCTAGCAGGTTGTCAGGGCTCCCGAAGAGAGAGCATCTTTTGGCTATCCTGACATTGTCTCCTATGATCACGTTATTGATCGTGGTTGAGGG
>JAAYQC010000089.1 GCA_012519515.1 Bacteroidales bacterium
GTCCCATTTGTTTACAAGCAATATTATCCCCTTGTTATTTTTCAATATTAGTGAGATAATGTTCATATCCTGCGATTCCAGTCCTCTTGTGGCATCTATCATCATAAGGCAGATGTCGGAATTCTCGATTGCCCTGATGGCTCGCATCACGGAGTAGAATTCTATATTCTCGCTGACCTTCGATTTTTTTCTGAGTCCGGCAGTGTCAACCAGCATGAAATCGTGGTTGAATTTGTTGTATCTGGTGAATATTGAATCGCGTGTAGTGCCGGCCAGCGGGGTAACAATATTTCTATCTTCTCCCAGCAGTGAGTTGACGAGCGACGATTTCCCCACATTTGGCCTGCCCACGACGGCGACTCTCGGTATTTCGGGAAGGGATTCATCAGGCTCGTCGGGTAACAGTTTGACCAGGTGGTCGAGAAGTTCGCCGGTACCACTTCCGCTAATAGAGCTTACAGGGTAGTAATCGCCGATGCCAAGACCGTAAAATTCAGTGGCTTCCATAAGGCGTTCATTATTGTCGACCTTGTTGACAACAAGAATTACCCTGGATGCTTTTTTCCTGAGAAGATCGGAGACTCCCGTATCGAGGTTATGGATCCCGGTAGTAACATCGACCATGAACAGGATGACATCCGCCTCCTCGATGGCTAACATCACCTGCTTGTTTATTTCCTCCTCGAAGATGTCGTCGGAATTCGTTACATAACCGCCGGTATCTATTACCCAGAAAGTAACACCGTTCCATGTGCAGGTTCCGTAATTCCTGTCGCGCGTCACACCGCTTATCTCGTGGACAATCGCTTCCCTCGATTCGGTAAGCCTGTTGAAGAGGGTTGACTTTCCTACATTGGGCCGGCCGACTATTGCTGCAATTTTACTCATCTTTCAAATAATTAAAACAGGCTAAGACCTGTATCCGAATCTTTTGAGCTCCCGTGGCTTTTCCCGCCAGTCCTTTGTGACTTTGACGTAAAGTTCAAGGAAGACCTTTTTTCCGAAGAAGTCTTCCATGTCGATTCTTGCTTCCCTTCCGGTTTTCTTCAGCTTTTCACCCTTGTGCCCGATAATGATACCCTTCTGGCTTTCACGGGTCACATGTATCAGGGCTCTTATTCTTATGAGCTCAGCTTCTTCCGCGAAGCTTTCGATCTCTACCTCCGAACAGTAGGGTATTTCCTTCTGGTAATTCAACAGGATTTTCTCACGGATGATCTCGGATGCAAAAAACCTTTCATACTTGTCGGTCAGCTGATCTTTTGGGAAATACGGCTCCCCGGCCGGCAGAAGGCTGATAATGGCGTTCAGCAGGGTATCGAGATTGAATTTTTCCAGTCCCGATACCGGGATAACCGGCGAACCGGGGAACATTTCCCTCCATCCGGAACAAACCTGTTCAAGCTCATCCTGATTACTGAGGTCTATCTTGTTGACAGCCACCACGACAGGAATCCCGGTATCGCGCATCTTCCGAGTGTAACCCGTATCGTCGCTGACACCATCCTTTACATCGGTGACATATAATATAATGTCTGCATCGGTAAGGGCGAGGTCGACGAAGTTCATCATCGATTCCTGAAGCTTGTATTTCGGCTTCAGGATGCCGGGTGTGTCCGAATAAACTATCTGGAAATCGTCACCGTTCACTATTCCCATTATCCTGTGCCGGGTTGTCTGGGCTTTTGAAGTTATGATTGACAGTTTTTCACCGACCATTGCATTCATTATGGTCGATTTACCCACGTTTGGAAAGCCAAGGATATTGACAAAGCCTGATTTGTGATTCATGACAATGGTTTAAAACGCCCCCCTTTTAAGCATGATTATTTCCTTATCTGTAAGGAATCTCCATTTTCCTCTCGGGAGATTCTTCTTGGTCAGTCCCGCGAAATACACCCTGTCGAGTTTTTTGACGCGGTAGCCCAGTTTCTCAAAGATTCTTCTTACAATTCTGTTCTGACCCGAATGGATTTCTATTCCCACCTGTGTCTTGTCCTCAATGTCGGCATAGGCAATCGCGTCGGCAGCAATTATTTCACCGTCGATATCCACTCCTCCTGCTATCTGGTCAAGGTCGGCTTTGGTGACAGCCCTGTCGAGAAAGACATGGTATATCTTTTTCCTTTTATACCTGGGGTGAGTCAGTTTTCCGGTAAGTTCGCCGTCGTTGGTAAGAAGCAGCACTCCCGTTGTTGATTTATCGAGACGTCCTACAGGATACACTCTCTGGGGGCAAGCGTCGCGGATCAGGTCAAGCACCGTCTGGTCGGCATGTGGATCTTCAACCGTTGTGACATAGCCCTTTGGCTTGTTCAGCAGAATATATACCTTTTTTTCAGCGCTCAGTTTCTTCCTGCCATATCTGACATCATCACCGGGCGCTACTTTGGTGCCATGGTCCGTTACCACCTTCCCGTTTACGGTTATGAGGCCCCGTGTAATCAGTTCATCAGCTTCGCGCCGCGAACAGATGCCGCTGTGTGCGATAAACCTGTTAAGCCGCATTTCGCGCTTGTCATCAGTGACTTTGTCTGCTCCGGATTTTTTATTCTTCGAACGGGAACCCCGGCGATTTCTCCTTTCTTCCATACGGATTTTATTCAGGCTGCAAAGGTACAATTATTTGACAATATTACGATTTAGGCTTATTTTTGCATTCTTCAAAACTAAAAAGGAATTATATGTCATTAATAAAATCAATTTCGGGGATCAGGGGTACAATAGGAGGGAGGCCAGGTGAAGGTCTTACTCCGGTCGACATTGTGAAATTTGCATCAGCCTACGGAACCTGGCTTAGTCGCCGGCACCGGGGAAAGAAGCTGATGGTTGTTATTGGCCGCGATGCCCGCAGGTCGGGGCGAGTAGTCAGTTCTCTTGTTTCCAACACCCTGAAGAGCCTGGGTATTGATGTTACCGATATAGGCATGGCTTCAACCCCCACGGTTGAAATTGCCGTGACCGGAACAGGGGCGGACGGAGGTATTATAATAACCGCCAGTCATAACCCTGCCGAATGGAATGCTCTGAAGCTTCTCAATGAGAAGGGTGAATTCCTTTCCGGTGCCGACGGAAAGGAACTGCTTGCCATTGCAGGATCGGAGGATTTTCTTTATGCTCCTCTTGACGAGTTGGGCTCCTATGTTCATGATGATTCATGGGGCAGCATTCATATTGAGCAGGTTCTTGCCCTGGAACTGGTGGACAGGGAGGCTGTTTCGAAAGCTGATTTTACAGTGGCAATTGACTGTGTGAACTCGGTTGGAGGAATAATTGTTCCTGCCCTTCTGAAGTCGCTCGGCGTTAAAAGGATCGTGGAGCTGAACACCACGCCCGACGGGCATTTTGCACATAACCCGGAGCCACTTCCCGCTAACCTGACGGAGATATCGGCTCTTACTGCCTCATCAGGAGCGGATGTCGGTTTTGTTGTTGATCCCGATGTCGACCGTCTGGCAATAATCTGCGAGGATGGCTCGATGTTCGGGGAGGAATACACGCTTGTTGCTGTTTCGGATTATGTTCTTTCAGCCACTCCGGGCAATACCGTATCCAACCTTTCCAGCACCAGGGCTCTGAAGGATGTAACGGAGAAGCATGGAGGACAGTACTTTACGGCTGCAGTGGGAGAGATTAATGTAGTTGAGGAGATGAAGGAGCGCGGAGCTGTCATCGGAGGAGAGGGCAACGGAGGCGTAATCTATCCGGAGCTTCACTATGGCCGCGACGCCATTGCCGGCATTGCTCTTTTCCTGACACATCTGGCAAAAAGCGGTATGAGCTGTTCGGA
>JAAYQC010000090.1 GCA_012519515.1 Bacteroidales bacterium
CAGGGCACAGAGCACAGGGCACAGAGCACAGGGCACAGAGCACAGGGCACAGAGCACAGGGCACAGAGCACAGAGCACAGGGCACAGAGCACAGGGCACAGGGCACAGGGCACAGAGCACAGGGCACAGAGCACAGAGCACAGGGCACAGAGTACAGGGCACAGAGCACAGAGCACAGAGTACAGGGCACAGAGCACAGGGCGTGATCAAAAAGGATCCCCTCCGCCGGAGGGGCTAGGGGTGGGTATTGGTTAAACAATTATCAATTTACAATTAACAATTAACAATTTGATGTGTGTGCTTGCTTTTTTTGTTTGAACTTGGAACCTTGAACCTTGAACTTGGAACCTAGTCATTTTTTCCCAACTCAAAAATTCTTTCAACCAGCAGCCACTTCTCCGGTGTCGCCTCCTTGTCCCCTGCCTGCTGAAATTCGGAAACATATTCCTCCCACTCCGCCTGCCGCGGTAATGTTGCAAGCTTCTTCATAGCCTTGTCGTGGTCGAAATCGGAAACAGTGTCCATTATCATGAACAGGCTGGTTCCATGGATATAAATCTCCATATCGAGGATACCAACCTCACGTATGCCCCATGATATTTCGGGCCATGCGTTTTCAGGCTTATGAACTTCCTTGTATTTCTCAATCAGTTCCTTGTCGTCGCGAAGGGAGAGGACCTTGCAGTATCTCTTAAAGCTGGTGTAGTTGGTGGTCTTTGAATATCCGTTCATTTCTGTAATAATTAAAATACTAAGTTAAGGATTTTTGTCGAGCAGGTCCTGCAGATCATCTAAGTCATGCAAGTACCAATCATTTGAAGATACCGCACATCTCGTACCCAGTACCGCATACCGAATAATATTCTCCTATTTCCGTTATATTTGATAGATATAATCATCCAATTACAAATCAATGAGCAGTAAAAACAAGAAAGTTTTCGTGTCCGGCTGCTTCGACATGGTTCATTCCGGACATATAGCATTTTTACAGGAAGCATCGCAGTACGGCGATCTGTATATAGGACTGGGATCGGACAAAACCATCAGGGAATTGAAGGGCCGCGATACAATTAACTCCGAAGATGAAAGGATGTATATCCTGAGCGCCCTCAGGTGTGTTCACAAGGTGATCGTCAACAGCGGAAGCGGGCTACTCGATTTTGCGGAGGAGATGAAGAAGCTTTCTCCGGATATCTTCATTGTAAATGAGGACGGTCACACTCCCGACAAGGAAAAGCTCTGCAAGGATCTCGGAATCGAGTACAAGGTGCTGAAAAGAATCCCTCATGCCAGCCTGCCGGCAAGATCGACCACTGCCCTCAGGGCATTCAAGCCAATACCTTACAGGATAGACATAGCTGGTACCTGGATCGATCAGCCCTATGTTTCGATCTACCATCCCGGGGCAGCGATCACCGCCTCGATAGAACCTACAATAGAATTCAACGAGCGCTCGGGAATGGCCACCTCAACCCGGAAAAAAGCCATCGAGCTGTGGAACAACCATCTCCCTCTCGAGAAACCCGAGAAACTTGCCAAAACACTCTTCAGGTACGACAATGATCCGGGAACAAAGGAAGTGAGTGGATCGCAGGATTCAATAGGCATTACAATGCCCGGTATCAACAGGTTCTGGTTCGACAGGGGGAATTACTGGCCGTCGGTTTTTGAAATAATATCCGATCCTGAAACAATAAAATGGCTTGAGGACAGGTTGTATATGCTGACGCTATGGCCTCGTCCGGATGGATACAACGTTCTCAGCGATACACATATCAACACTGAAAACGTAAAGAGCCTAGCGGAAGCGGCCGATCTGACCTGGGAAGGACTTAAATCGGGGGATTATGGAAAATTTACCGAAGGATTCCTCGAATCGTTTCACTCCCAGATCAGGATGTTCCCGAAGATGATCAACCCGGAAATAGAGAAGGTCATCAGTAAGTACAAAGGCATCGCTGATGCCTGGAAGCTTTCGGGAGCAGGCGGTGGAGGCTATCTCCTGATGGTAAGCGAAAAAGAGATACCGAATACGATCAGGATAAAGGTGAGGGTGAAAGAACTGGGGTTGTGAGAGGCACAGGGCACGGGGCACAGGGCACGGGGCACAGGGCAGATAAATGACCGTGAACCGTTAGCAAAAGAATGAAAATCCACCATTGAAGTAAACTAACATAGATAACCAATAAGACAACGCAGAATATGCCAAAAACAGCTTTAATAACAGGAGTAACAGGACAGGATGGCGCGTATCTCGCGGAATACCTTTTGAAGAAGGGCTATATAGTTCACGGGATCAAGAGGCGTAGTTCGCTGTTTAACACTGAGAGGATCGATCACCTGTATCAGGATCCGCATGTAGATAAAAGGGATTTTATTCTTCATTACGGTGACCTGACTGATTCGATGAACGTGACCAAGGTAATCCAGGAATGTAAACCTGATGAGATATACAACCTTGCGGCAATGAGCCATGTAAAGGTCAGTTTCGACACTCCCGAATACACAGCCAATGCCGACGGCATAGGAACGCTCAGGATACTTGAGGCGGTCAGACTGCTGGGAATGGAGAAACATGCCCGTATCTATCAGGCTTCGACAAGCGAACTTTACGGACTGGTACAGGAAGTACCCCAGACCGAGAAGACACCTTTTTATCCAAGAAGTCCCTATGGAGTTGCCAAGCTCTACGCCTATTGGATCACGGTCAACTACCGCGAGGCCTATGGCATGCATGCCAGCAACGGAATCCTCTTTAACCATGAATCTCCCATCAGGGGCGAGACCTTCGTTACAAGGAAGATCACAAGGGCAATGGCAAGGATAGCACTCGGACTTCAGGAATGCCTTTACATGGGCAACCTGTCGTCGCGTCGCGACTGGGGACATGCCAAGGATTATATTAGGGCAATGTACCTTATTCTCCAACAGGAGAAACCCGACGATTATGTGATATCAACCGGAGTAACTACTTCTATCCGTGAATTCATTCTGAAAACCTTTGGCTTTGCAGGTCTCAACCTGGAGTTCTCGGGAGAAATGGAAGACGAAACAGGAAAACTGGTTAATATCGATGAGGCGCTGTTCATTGAAAAGATAGGCAAGGATTTCCTTGATGCGATGAAGAAGAGGATGAAGGATGATCCGATTCTGGTGAAGATAGATAAAAACTATTACAGACCCACCGAGGTGGATCTGTTGATAGGCGACTCTACCAAAGCCCGGACAAAACTGGGATGGAAGCCGAAGTTTGATCTGAACGGCCTGATCGAGGATATGTGCATTTCCGATATTCAGCTCATGAAGAAGGAAACTCATATCAAAAATGGAGGATACAGAACTCTGAATTATTTTGAATAGTTCAGCCCTGTACCGGGAATATTCTAAGCCCTGCGAAAAAAGCCGGCAGGAGGGAAAAGAAGAAAAAGTGAAAGTACTGCAGGCCAGGAAAGAGAAGTAAATTTCTTAATTTTGACAAAGCCCCCGGGTTCAGGGGTGCCGGGAGCTGAAAAATGGAAGCTAAAATGTACTTATCATGAATAAAGACTCAAAAATCTATGTTGCAGGTCATACTGGCCTGGTTGGTTCAGCACTGACTCTTACGCTCAGGGAGAAGGGTTACAATAACCTTATCCTGAGAACCATTGAGGAACTTGATCTGACAGGTCAGAACGCGGTGGACGCTTTTTTCGCGGAACAGAAACCGGAGTATGTGCTTATTGCTGCTGCCAAGGTTGGAGGGATAGTTGCAAACAACACCCTGAGAGCCGATTTTATCTATGTGAACCTGATGATCCAGAATAACATTATATATGCAGCCTGGAAGTACGGAGTAAAAAAGATTCTTTTCCTTGGATCCACCTGCATATATCCCAGGAACGCTCCCCAACCCCTGAAGGAAGATTATCTGCTGACCAGTCAGCTGGAATACACAAATGAACCCTATGCGATCGCCAAGATAGCCGGACTCAAGATGTGCGAGTCATTTAATCTTCAGTACGGGACCAACTACATCGCCGTGATGCCGACCAACCTGTACGGTCATGGCGACAACTACAATCTCGAAGCATCGCATGTGCTACCGGCGCTGTTGAGGAAGTTTCATCTTGGAAAGTGTCTGGAGGATGGCAATTTCGAGGCTATCAGAAAAGACCTCAACAGGTATCCGGTCGAAAAGATAAATGGAAGTTCCGATCAGGAAAGCATAATCAGGATACTGAGCAAATACGGAGTCAGGCAAAATGACCGGGGTAAGGTGGAAGTAGGTATATGGGGAACCGGAACACCGCTCAGGGAGTTTATGAATTCCAAGGACATGGCGGAAGCCTGTATCTTTATAATGGAAAACATTGATGTAAAAGATATAACCGCGATACACACTGACGGTGTCAGCGATCCTGAATATCATCCCCCTCATTTCCTTAATATTGGAACCGGTGAGGAGATAAGCATCAGGGATCTTGCATACAAGATAAAGGCTCTTATCGGCTTTAGCGGCGAAGTTGCCTTTGACAGCAGCAAACCCGACGGCACCATGCGAAAGGCAACGGATACCACTGCTCTGAAAGGGCTAGGTTACAAGCATAGAATCAGTCTGGATCAGGGCATTAAGCAGACTTATACGCAATATTTGAAGTATCTTTAGAGGTCATGCAAGTTAAGAGACTCGCAGGACCGCAAGACCGCAAGACCGCAAGACTGCAAGACAACGACCGCAGGGAGCCAGACCATTACAGCTTTCTGAGAAAGGTCATCGGTATATTGACTATCACGTTTTGATCGAGTCGGTCAATGCGGACTACCACCCTGCTGTTCTTGCCGATCTGGATCAGTTCACCGGTAAGTCCGATAAGTGATCCCCGAACCACCTCCACATTGTCGCCCGGATCGAATTTTTCTGAGCTGACTTCTATTTCAGCATCACTGTCAATGAGAAGACGCAGGTTGTCAATCTGTTTTTCCGGGATAGGAGCCGGCTGACCTTCAAAAGTCACGAATCGGACTACGCCCGGAGCCTGGTATACCTTCAGGAATTCCAGGGGGGTAACTTTTACGAATATATAGGACGAAAGAAGAGGGACTTCAACCAGTTTTTTCCTGTCGCTCCAGATCCGGTATGTCTTTTGCAGGGGAAGGAATACATTAACTCCCACCTCCAACAGTCTGTCGCGGACCTGTTTTTCGGCTCTCGGATTGGTATAAACAGCATACCATTTAGGTTCATGTTGTTTGGGGAGATGGTTTATCGTAACTGTATTTCCATTCTTTTTAGAGTCCATGCCTGTTGCAAAAAAACCGCCCTTGTTCAGGACGGCTATTAACTATTTGTATATCTTATTTCTTCCGTGTACCGCGCGCCGTTTTTATTTTTGTTTCATCTTTGCTTCCATCGACAGGGTGGCGTGAGGTACTGCCCTCAGCCTTTCCTTTGAGATAAGCTTGCCGGTTTCACGGCATACACCGTAGGTCTTGTTCTCAATCCTGATCAGGGCAGCCTGAAGGTGTTGGATGAATTTCAGCTGACGCTGGGCAAGCCTGCCGGCTTCTTCCTTGCTGAGCGTGGTGGCTCCTTCCTCAAGCACCTTGAAAGTGGGGGAAGTATCCATTGTATCATTGCTCTCTTCGTGTGTAATACTTGATTTAAGAATATCGTAATCTTTCTTGGCTTTATCAAGCTTTGCCAGGATGATCTGCCTGAATTCCTCAAGTTCCTCATCCGTATATCTCGTCTTCACAGCCATGGCAGTAAGTGTTTTGTTTATGGCGCAAAGGTATTGTTTTTAACGGAATAAAAAAATCATATTAGTCGTTCATTTTGAAGAAGGTAATTTATGATAAAGGGTGACGGCGTGAAGGCTTTCGGTCGTTAAGGCAGAAGGTCTTGCAGGTCGTGCAAGTCTTGCAGGTTGTGCAGGTCATTTCTCCGAGAAACATTAGCAGTTTACCTCGCCACGTACGGCGTACCGCATTTATACCTTATACACCGACACTTTTATAATCATATCGTCTATCTCCACCTCCCTAACATTGCCGTTGGCAAAGTCGCTTACAACAGCCACTTTCGTGGCAAGCGTCTGCGATCCGATATAGTCTGCATGACGGTCCACAGCTTTGCTGATAAGCTCATGATTCTCAATAAGGACGGTAATCTTGTCGGTGACATCAAAACCGCTTTCCTTGCGGATGTTTTGGATCCGGTTGACAAACTCGCGCGCAATGCCTTCGTAGCGCAATTCATCGGTAACGGTGACATCAAGAGCAACGGTAAGTTTTCCTTCGTTTGCAACCTGCCAGTCAGGGATATCCTCTGAAATGATCTCTACATCATCCCTGGTGAGAATGACCTCCTTACTTCCGATCTGAAGCGTATGACTGCCAGTCGTCTCAAGCGATGCAATATCCTGGCGCGTCATTGAAGCAATAGCTTTGCTGATGTCTTTCATCATTTTGCCGTACTTCGGACCGAGTTTTCTGAAATCGGGTTTCACCTTTTTCACCAGAATGGATGAGGTATCCTCGATGTACTCGACATCCTTCACATTTACTTCGGCAAGTATGAGATCCTTCACGGCCTCGAACTTTTCCCTGAAACCTTTCTCGGTAAGCGGGACAATTATTTTGGCCAGGGGTTGGCGAACCTTGATGCTTACTTTCCGCCTTAGACCGAGTATCATCGATGAAATAGCCTGGGCTATCGACATTCTCTCCTCAAGATCGCTGTTTATAAGAGCTTCATCATAAGCAGGGAAAAGAGCCAGGTGTACCGAGTCCTCAGCTGCTTTACCGGTGGTCATGTTCAAATCGCGGAACAACTGGTCCATGTAGAACGGAGCAATGGGTGCAGCGAGCCGGCTGACCGTTTCGAGACAGCTGTAGAGAGTCTGGTAGGCGGCTATCTTGTCGTTGTCATAGTCACCGCCCCAGAAACGCTTCCTGTTAAGGCGAACGTACCAGTTGCTCAGGTTCTCTGTGACAAAATCCTGGATTGCCCTTCCGGCGCGGGTAAGATCATAATTTTCATAGCAATTCCCGACATCTTTCACAAGTGAGTTCAGCAGGGATATAATCCAGCGGTCGATCTCGGGCCTTGTTTCAATCGGTATCTCATCCTCTGCATGCCTGAAATTGTCGATATTGGCATAGAGCGCGAAGAAGGAATAGGTGTTGTAGAGGGTTCCGAAGAACTTCCTTTTCACCTCGTCGATCCCTGCGGCATCGAATTTCAGGTTGTCCCAGGGCTGGGCATTGGTAAGAAGATACCATCTCAGGGGATCAGATCCGTATTCGTCGATAATTTCAAAAGGATCTGCGGCATTGCCAAGACGTTTCGACATTTTGTTGCCGTTCTTGTCAAGAACAAGTCCGTTTGATATGATGTTTTTGAATGAAACCGAATCGGATATCATTGTGGCTATTGCATGGAGGGTGAAGAACCAGCCTCTTGTCTGGTCAACGCCTTCTGCAATAAAGTCGGCAGGGAACATCTCACTGAAATTCTCCCTGTTCTCGAAAGGATAGTGAGCCTGGGCATAGGGCATGGCGCCTGAGTCGAACCAAACATCAATCAGGTCGGGCTCGCGGAACATCTTTTTTCCGGTCGGACTGACCAGAATGATGTCGTCGACGAAGGGCCTGTGAAGATCGAATTTCAGGTAGTTTTCAGCCGAATTGTCGCCTTCGGTGAAAGCCCCGAGAGGGTTCTTGTCCATGAATCCGGCAGCAATTGATTTATCGATCTCAGCTTTCAGTTCGGCCGCGGAACCTATGCATATTTCTTCTTTTCTGTCCTCCGTGATCCATATAGGCAGCGGTGTGCCCCAGAACCTCGAGCGGGAAAGGTTCCAGTCGACCAGGTTCTCAAGCCATTTGCCAAAACGGCCGCTGCCTGTCGACTGCGGATTCCAGTTAATGGTGTTGTTAAGCTCGATCAGTCTATCCCGGAAGCCGGTGGTCCGGATGAACCAGGCATTTAGCGGATAGTAGAGAACCGGCTTGTCGGTCCTCCAGCAATGAGGGTAGCTGTGGAGCTGCTTCTCTATTCTGAAAACCTTGCCCTGCTGTTTGAGGTTTACTGCAATATCGACATCGAGAGTGTCGGCGTTTTGGGGGATGGTGTCGTCATACTCATTCTTGACTGGTCTTCCCTCAAATCCCGTGTAGGAAGTGGTGTTAACCCTTTCCCTGACAAACTGTATGTCGAGATCCCTGATGGGAACCATGTAGCCTTTCTTGTCGACCATAGGACCCATGGTGCCGTCTTTTCTCTTCAGGATCATCCCGGGGATGCCGTTTTCCTTGCCTGCCCGGTAGTCGTCAGCTCCAAAGGTGGGAGCTATGTGAACAATGCCCGTACCATCCTCGGTTGTTACGAAATCGCCGCATATCACCCTGAAGGCGCCCGGATCGGGTTTCACCCAGTCGATAAGCTGTTCGTAGTCTATTCCCTCAAGAGAACTTCCCGGAAATTCATCCAGCACCCTGAAAGGTATCTTTTTGTCACCCTGTTTGTATTCGGAAAAATCCAGAGCCTTGTTCTCCTCAGGGAACATCGAATTCAAAAGATCTTTTGCAATGACGACCGTTATCGGGGCTCCCGAATAAGGATTGAAACTGCGTACCCTGATATAGACAATGTCTTTCCCTACTGCCAGTGCAGTGTTTGAAGGAAGTGTCCACGGGGTTGTTGTCCAGGCCATAATATGGACATCGGCGGTGTCGGTGTTCGCGTAAAGGAATTCCGATTTTTTATTTTTTATCACCCTGAACTGGGCGATACAGGTGGTATCTCTTACATCCCTGTAACAGCCCGGGAGGTTAAGCTCATGGGAGCTAAGTCCGGTGCCGGCTGCAGGTGAGTACGGCTGAATGGTGTATCCCTGGTAGAGTACCCCTTTGTCATAAAGCTGCTTAAGGAGCCACCAGAGGGTTTCAATATAGCGATTGTCGTAAGTAATGTAAGGATCATCCATGTTTACCCAGTAACCCATCTTGCGGGTCAGCTCCTCCCACATATCGGTGTATTTCATCACATCGATCTTGCAGGCCTTGTTGAAGTCCTCGATGGATATCTTCGTACCAATGTCTTCCTTCGTGATGCCAAGAGCCTTTTCCACACCCAGCTCAACGGGAAGACCGTGTGTATCCCATCCTGCCTTGCGTTTCACCTCGTAGCCGCACTGAGCCTTGAAGCGGCAGATTGCATCCTTTATTGAGCGTGAGAGAACATGGTGGATCCCCGGCATGCCGTTAGCCGAAGGAGGACCCTCGTAAAACACGAATTCGCCTTTACCGTTAAGCTGACGCACACTCCTGCGGAATGTGTCATTGTCATCCCATACCTTCAGAATGTCCCTGTTTACCTGCGAGAGGTCCAGATTCTTATATTCCGGAAACCGTTTCCTCATCGGATCAATAAGTTAATGTTCCAAAATCGTTTTGAAAAAATCGCACAAAGATAGGAAAAAGGAGGAAAGGATACAAGATGTGAAGAAGATGAATGGGAGAATAAAGTCGTGCAGGTCTTGCAGGTCGTGCAAGTCATGCAGGTCGTGCTAATAGTACAAGACTTGCAAGATAGCAAGACAAACTGCAGGACAAAACGAAGGTTGCATCGGATGAATCCCCTCCTCGGAGGAGTGGGGGTGGGTTCTTGCACAGGGCACAGGGCACAGGGCACAGGGGGAAGAACGGCATGCGGCTCGCGGCGTGCGGTAAGCGGCGAATTAACAGGCATTTTTGCCTTGTGAGAAATGTAAATGAACCTTGTGTGGAATGTAAATGAATATAATAAAAGAAGAAAATCGTTTTCTTTGTATGAAAACAGATAAAATGAGGATCAGGGCGCTTGTTATAGTTTTGTGTATAAAACTTATCCCGGCCGCGGGACAAGTGAGCGATTCCATGAAATATATTTCCCTTGATCCGTATTATTTTCATTTGCAGTACCTTAAGGAAGACTCTGCCATTCTGATAGATGTTAGACTTCCCTTCGAATTTAGAGGCAGAATAATTAAGGATGCTATCAACATCCCGTCCTCAAGGGAGATGAAGAAGCTGACTGATACCATTACAAAAGATCGTCCACTCTTGCTCTACTGCACCAACGATGATAGAAGCCGATGGGCAGCGGAGAAATTATACGAGCAGGGCTTCCGTAATCTTTATAATCTCGAGGGCGGAATAGTGGCATGGAGAAAGGAGAAGATGCCTTTGACTAGAGGGAAGAAGGGGAGGACTAAGAGACTAAGGGACTGAGGGACCGCAAGACTGCAAGATCGCAAGACCGCACGACTGCAAGACACATTGCAGGCTAGGGGAGGGTTCTGTTAAGCAGGAGTAAGGAAGAAAAGCACAGGACGAAGCAACTTGGAGAGGGAAGGATGGCTTGAAATATTTGAATACCTTTGTAATAAATAATCCTACATAGATATGTTTTCAGGAATAGTGGAAGAAGCTGCGCCGGTTGTCAGTCTCGAAAGGGAGAAGGACAATCTGCACATTACAATGCGTTGCTCATTTGCCGATGAACTTCGGATAGACCAGAGCATTTCGCATAACGGTGTTTGCCTTACGGTGGTAAGGAAGGACAAGGATACCTACACCGTTACGGCTATTAAGGAGACGCTTGAGAAATCGAATCTAGGGCTTTTGAAACCGGGCGACAAGGTGAATCTCGAGCGAAGCACCAGGCTCGATGGCCGTCTCGACGGACATATGGTACAGGGACATGTCGATCAGACCGCTATCTGCACCGATGTTACAGAAAGCGGCGGAAGCTGGTACTACACTTTCGAATACGAACCCGCCAGGGAGGATTACATCACAGTCGAAAAAGGATCGGTGTCAGTTAACGGGGTAAGCCTCACAGTAGTAAACTCACAACCAAAATCCTTCCAGGTGGCTATTATCCCCTTTACCTGGGAAGTGACTAATTTTCACCAGATAAAAAAGGGTACTGTTGTCAATCTGGAATTTGATATTCTGGGGAAATATATTGCTAAAATTGTGCGACAGATATTTGAGGCACAGGACGCAAGACGCAAGACGCAGGGTGAATAACGCTCTTCCGTCTTGCGTCCTGTATCCTGCGTCATTTACTATTCTCCCATATTAATTTCTTCCCAAACCCCAGTCTGTTATCCGTCATTTTAATATAAGTCAGCTTAACTACCCACAGATGTGTATCCATAAGCATCGCTACCGGGAAACGACGGAGGTAGGCCTCACGGGCTGAGGAGGCCAGCTCGCCTTCGGGTTCGGAGACGATTCCCAGGAATTGAATGCCACGTATCTTACCGATTACATTGGTTTCAAGGACTACCGACCCGGCGACCAGTTTATTGATAAGGAATTCCCTGCCGTGTCGCGTGTCGGGATCGGTGGTGAAGACCAGGGCGTTTTCTTCTTCCAGATATACATAAAAACAATTGGCACACCATGGACCGGCATCAGTCGAGGTGGCTATGGTCAGGACATGATGCTTCCTGAAAAACCTTTTTATCCTTTTGTCAATCATCTTCCATCCAGTGATAGCTGTCTTCCCCGAATCCGGCAAGAGTCAGAATACGATCAACCACAGTCATCACCACATCGTCGATCGTTGCCGGCTTGCTGTAAAATGAAGGACTGGCCGGGCATATTATTGCCCCGGCCTGAGTGAGTATCTCCATATTCCTGATATGAATAAGGTTATAGGGAGTCTCCCTGGGTACTATTATCAGTTTGCGGCGCTCCTTCAGCATAACGTCAGCCGCCCTGCAGATGAGATTGTCGGATATGCCGCCTGCAATGCGGCCCAGAGTACCCATCGACGAGGGACAGATAATCATGGTATCGAAGGTAGATGAACCGGATGCGAATGGGGAGTAAAAATTATTGTTTTCATAGCTCTTCGCAGGAGGAAGGGGTTCAAAGGGACTGCCAATTTCGTGTTCCCAGATATCCATGGCGGTATCGGAAAAAACCACGGCAACTTCGGAGGGAGGCTGTTTCAGGGTACATAATCTGTCTATCAGCTTACGTGCATAGACCGAACCGCTTGCCCCTGTAACGGCCACTATTATTTTGCGTTTTGAATCTGTCATTTATAGTTAACAATCAGGAATCAAAATTAGTATTATACCGGTATATACGGATGCCGTATTTAAGCTTTTCCGGGAAAGGACGTTTTTTTTGCTAACTTTAGGTCTTGCAAAAACTTTGTTATGAAACCTGCATGTATCAAATGCACAAATACATATTTATATGATTTCCGGTCACGCGGGTTATCCCGCCCGAACGGGGCAGGTATCATAGCATTAAAATCAAAATTATATTATGATGAAAAAGCTTGTAGTACTTACCGGAGCAGGAATGAGCGCGGAGAGTGGAATCAAAACTTTCCGGGATTCAGGCGGCCTGTGGGAAGAACACAGGGTTGAGGATGTGGCTTCCCCTATGGGTTGGGTCCTCAACAGAAAGCTGGTCCTTAAATTTTACAATGACAGGCGCAGGGAACTGGCCCGTTGTGAGCCCAATGCAGGACACCTTGGTCTGGCCGCACTCGAAAAGCATTTCGACGTGCATGTCATTACCCAGAATATCGACAATCTGCACGAAAGGGCAGGCAGCACTGATGTGGTCCATCTTCACGGGGAACTGACAAAGGCAAGAAGCACAAAGGATTCTGATCTGATATACGACATAGGCTACAAGGATATCAACGAAGGAGACAAATGCGAATTGGGAAGTCAGCTCCGACCACACATCGTGTGGTTTGGGGAGGCCGTGCCTATGATTGAGGAGGCTGTGAAAATCACTTCCCAGGCTGATATTTTTGTAGTGATCGGAACCTCACTGAATGTCTATCCGGCTGCCGGACTTATTGAATATGTTCCGGATAGCGCCTCGCTGTGGCTTATCGATCCCAAAGATGTGTATGTTCCGGGCGACCGCAAGGTTGCGGTGATTAAGGAGCCGGCAAGTAAAGGAGTGGAGGTACTGACTGCAAAGCTCATGGCACTAAAATAAGAAAGCTTGTACACTAATTGTCAGATTACGGAGCTACCGCACCCGTAATACTGATATCTTTACATCATGATTGACCGCCAGACAATAGACAGGATACTCGATGCTGCCGATATAGTGGAGGTAGTGCAGGACTTTGTGCCGCTTAAGAAAAGGGGCCTTAACTATCTTGGCTTGTGTCCCTTCCACAATGAAAAGACACCGTCGTTCACCGTGTCGCCGTCGAAGGAGATATTCAAGTGCTTCGGCTGCGGCAAGGCAGGCAATGCCGTGAACTTTATCATGGAACATGAGCACCTCAAGTATCCCGAAGCCCTTAAATACCTTGCAAAAAAATACCACATCGAGGTTGTCGAAAAAGAAAGAACACAGGAGGAAGTTGAAAAGGAAAACGAAAGGGAAAGCCTGCTGGTGATCACTGCCTATGCATCGCGGCAGTTTTTCGACAACCTGTACAACACCAATGAGGGCATCTCTGTCGGCCTGGGCTATTTCAAGGAAAGGGGCTTCAGACAGGATACCCTTAAGAAATTCGAGGTGGGATACAGTTTCGAACAGCGCGATGCCTTCTCAAAAAAAGCAATAGAGGATGGATATCGCACTGAACTGCTCGTAAAAGCCGGTCTGACCATCCAGCATGAAGAAAGGATATACGACAGGTTCAGCGGAAGGGTAATGTTCCCGATCCACTCACTCTCCGGACAGGTTCTCGGATTCGGAGGAAGAATACTGAAATCGGATCAGAAGACAGCCAAGTATCTCAATTCGCCCGAGTCGGAGATTTACCACAAGAGCCGAATCGTTTACGGGATCTACCAGGCCAGGAAGGCAATAAGCCGCCAGAACAAGTGCTACATGGTCGAAGGATACACCGATGTGATGTCGATGCATGAGGCAGGCATTGAAAACGTGGTGGCTTCATCAGGCACATCGCTCACCCAGGAACAGGTAAGGCTTATCAAGCGGTTCACCCCAAACATCACCATATTATACGACGGCGATCCGGCTGGGATAAAAGCTTCGCTGAGGGGAATCGACCTTGTACTCGAGGAAGGAATGAACGTGAAAATCGTACTCCTTCCCGACGGAGAAGATCCCGACTCATATTCCAAAAAAGTAAGCAACGAGGATTTCTCAAATTATTTAAAGGAAAAGGAGACCGACTTTATCAGGTTCAAGACTCAGCTTCTCCTTGCCGAGTCGAATAATGATCCCGTGCGGAAGGCAGAGCTGATAAAGGACATTGTGAAGTCGATAGCCGTCATACCCGAGGCAATAACCCGGACCGTATACATAAAGGAATGCAGCGTGGTGATGGATGTGACGGAGCTTGTCCTTTACCATGAGGTCAACAAGCTCCGCCAACAGAAATCCTTTCAGGAAAGGAACAAATACCCCGGACCGGAGGTTCTTCCCGTACCTCCTGTTCAGACGGTTAAACCTTTAGTTCACAAGATTACCTCCTTCTTCTCCGAAAGGGAGATTATCCGCCTTCTTCTTAAATACGGGAGCATAGAGTTTGAACGCGATATAAACGAGGAGGACGGGAAGGAGGAAATCAGTACTGTCTCCGACTATATTGTCAGGGAGATTACAAACGACGATCTGTCATTCGACGACGGGATATGCGCCAGGATATTTGCCGACTTCAGGTTTTACACTTCACAGGGTCTGTTTCCGGGCGATAAGCATTTTGTTAAGCATGAGGATCCCGAAATATCGAAGTTTTCAGCCGATCTGCTGGCAGAGTCGCATGAGCTGAGCAGTATATGGAAAAGCAGGCAGACTTTTGTTGAGACTGAGGACATGAAGCTCCGCGATATTGTTCCGGATGCCGTTCTGAAATTCAAGAGCGATAAAATAATTGCAGTCAGAAAGGAGGTAATGACTCAGCTTGAGGAAGCTGTCAATGAAGGGGATCAGGAGAGAGTGCTTATGCTTCAGCAAAGGTACAACAGTCTGAACTCTGCCCTGGGGATAATTTCGAAGCAGCTTGGGAACAGGATACTGCTTTAAATGGTCCTGCGGTCTTGCGGTCTTGCGGTCTTGCAGTCTCTTCCTATGTATTTAGCTATCAGAAATGAGACCCGGAATATGTTATAACAATGTTATAACAGATCGGTATGCGCTTTAAGTAAAAACCCACCCCCTAACCCCCCATCCCCTTGTATCCCCGTCTTCCCGTTTCTTCGTCTTTTGCCACGTACCGCACGCCGCGAGCCACATTCCGTTCTTCCCCCTGTGCCCTGCGCCCTGTGCCCCGCACTCTGTGCCCCGTGCCCTGTGCCCTGTGCCCTGTGCTCTGTGCTCTGTGCCCTGTGCTCCCCTGTAACATCCGCGTTGACTATTTACCCCCTTTTGAGGGTAAAACTTTTCTTGGTATTAAAATAAAAAGGAGATAAACCATCTTTTGTGAGTTCTGAAAGTTTTCTGGCAAGGCGTAAAAATTCGTAATTTTAGGCTTTGATTTAAACTCAATACACTTCTTATGAAGTCACTTCGCTTTATTTTGCCTGTTCTGACAACAATGATAATCTTTTCATGCGGCAGAACCGAAAAAACACCATTGAAGCTGTCGCTCAAAAGACCAAAGGATATTTCGGAGGTCGTGGTTCCTGTCGATAAGGGATTCAGTGATTATATTGCCGGATACACTTCAGGGATCGTGTCGGTCAATTCGTCTGTGGAAATCCGTTTCACACCCGAATTCGCTACCGGTATCAAAAGGAAGAATCCGACAGGGCTTTTCATATTTGAACCGGCAATCAAGGGAAATGCGGAATGGACTGATGAACTTACCCTTGTCTTCAGGCCGGCTAAACCGCTCGATCCGGGAACGCTGTATTCAGGAAAACTAAATCTCGACCGCCTTGGTCAGGTAAAGGATAATCTTAAAACATTCCCTATCTGGATCCAGACCATAAAAAAAGATTTCATTGTCACAACCGGAATGCTCGAGAGCTCGCGGGAAGGCGACAGTTATAAGCTTCATGGACAGATCACGGCTTCAGACTATATAGTCTCACAAGAGGTTGAGTCCTATCTCCAGGCGAAGATCGGGAGAAAAAAGATGCCGGTGGTATGGGATCACTCCGATATGCTGATTCACAGATTCATCGTTACCGGCCTGAACAGAAGCGACAGTCCCCGGAAACTGGAACTCTCATGGGACGGATCCCCGGGCAAGGTAAGGCAGAAGGGAAATACCATTGTTCAGATTCCGGCGCTGGACGATTTCTCGGTAAGGGATATAATAATAGCTCCGGGAGGAAACAGGAACATCGACATAGTGTTCTCCGATCCGCTTGATCAGTCGCAGGACACTGAAGGGATAATATGGCTCTCCCCGTCTTTGGAAATGTCGGTCAGCATCAGTTCAAACGTTGTCAGCCTATTTCCCGTCTCAGCACCGGAAGGTCCGTTTGAACTAAATGTGGAAACATCGCTGAAGAACAAAAAAGGAGCTTCTCTGACCTCAGCTTTCAGGAAGCAGATCAACCTTTCTCCCATCCCGCCGTCGATAGAACTCACAGGCAATGGAATCATCGTGCCATCGTCGAAGGAGCTGATCTTCCCCTTCAAGGCGGCAAACCTGAAGGCTGTCGATCTTAAGATCATCAAAATATTCGACAAAAACCTGCCCTGGTTTCTCCAGGAAAATGACATTAACACAGCTTACTCGGTGAAGAGGTTCGGTCGCCCGGTTTATTCAGGGAAACTGGATCTGGTAAACCCTGCCGGAAGCGGTACATCGGGATGGAACCTTTACACGGTGGATCTTTCGGAGTATATTGACATAGAGCCGGGTATCCTCTACAGGGTGGAACTGTCGATGCAGCCTTCATATTCACTTTATCCATGTTCCGATCCCCTTGAACTCGGGAAGTATGAAGAAATGATAAAGATGACGGAAGAATTGAGCCGTTCGTCATGGGACGATCCCGATAATTTCTATTTTGAAAGTGATGACTACATCTATTATTCATTCGGATTCAACTGGCGTGAAAGGGACAACCCCTGCAAGGTTTCATATTTTAATCCCGACAGGAAGATAAGGCGCAACATTCTTGCATCCAATTTCGGGATCATGGCAAAAAAAGGATGCGGCAATGACCTGAATGTCATAGTGAGCGACTTGCTTACGGCTTTGCCTCTCAGCGAAGTGGATATCACGGTTTATAACATGCAGATTCAGCAGATTGCTTCAGGCATAACGGGAAAAGACGGTTCAGTGAAACTCCGCTGCGACGGGAATCCTTTCCTTATCATTGCCCGGAAGGACCGTGACCGCAATTATCTTAAGATAACCGACGGGTCGGCCCTTTCGATGAGCTCATTCGATGTATCGGGAGTGACGCCGGAAAATGGTATCAAGGCATTTATCTTTGGGGAAAGGGATGTATGGCGGCCGGGCGATTCAATATTTCTCTCCGTTTTCATAAGGGATATGAATAACAGCCTTCCCCCCGATCATCCGGTACAGTTTGAGCTCTCCAACCCGCTTTCCCAGAAAATCGATCATCAGGTGCAGATCCCGGGAGGAAAGCAGCTTCTTACCTTCAGGACGGCTACTTCGCCCGATGCAGTGACAGGCGATTATACGGCAAGGTTCAGCATCGGAGGAGCAAAGTTCACAAAGAGGGTCAGAGTGGAGACCATCAAGCCAAACAGGCTGCATATCGATCTGAAATTTCCTGGAGAGATGCTTGGCGGAACGGGAAGTTCGACAAAGGGTACTCTAAAGGTGAAATGGCTTAACGGGGCAACGGCAGGAAACCTGAAGTCGTCGGTTGAGTACATGCTCAAGCCGTCAGTGACAAGTTTCAAGTCGTTCCCGAACTACAATTTTGACGATCCCTCAATACAGTTCTATTCCGAAACCACCGGCATGTTCGAAGGCTCGGTAGATGATGGCGGCAATGCATCGGTGATATTTAACCCGGGTGATGAGATTCGTGCTCCGGGTATGATGAATGTCGTTTTTACCTCGAGAGTTGCCGAGAAAGGCGGTGATGAAAGCATAACCCAGACAGTGTACAAATATGCCCCATACACGATTTTTGCAGGGATCGAGCTTCCCGGCATGAAGGAAAATGACAGGATGCTCTTTACTGACAGGGAAAACAAGGTCAACATAGCTACTGTCGATCCGCTTGGAAATCCTGTAAACACGGAAGCAGACATCAACGTATACCGCATTTCATACAGCTGGTGGTGGGAATCGGATAGGGAGGATCTTGCCGCCTACATTTCAAACAATATTTACAAGCCCGTCATCAGTTCGAAGATAGTTACCAGCGGCGGCAAGGGTTCTTTCAGTTTCAGCATCCCGCGGAACGACTGGGGAAGGTACCTGATAAGGGTTTCCTTTCCCGGAGGACATTCCACCGGAAAAATCGTACTGATAGACTGGCCATGGGAATACGGTATGAAGAGAAACGCCGAAGGTGCGACACTTCTTTCAGTAAGCACCGACAGGGAAAAATACAATCCCGGCGATGAAGTGAAACTCAGCTTCCCTGCACCCGAAAACTCAAGGATAATAGTGACACTCGAAAACTCAAGCTCGGTGCTTGAGGAGATCCGCGCAATAGGGCACAAGGGCAACAACGTGGTGACTTTCAAAGCCAAACCCGGGATGGCTCCTAACGTTTATGCCAATGTTACCGTTATTCAACCTCATGCCCAGACTTATAACGACATGCCTATTAGGCTCTACGGGGTTGTTCCGGTGATGGTTGAGGATCCGGCAACCCGGCTTGAACCGGTGATAACAATGCCAAACCAGCTCAGGTCCGGTCAGCAGTTTGAGCTTAAGGTACATGAAGCCGGAAAGAAACCCATGAGCTACACCCTGGCAATTGTCGACGAAGGACTTCTGAATATTACTGGATTCAGGACACCCGATCCATGGAAATATTTCTATGCCCGTGAAGCGCTTGGAGTGAGGACATGGGATCTTTACGACATGGTGCTGGGAGCTTTCGGCGGAACCCTCGACAGGCTTCTTGCCACCGGAGGCGATGAAATGCTGATCGACAGGACAGCCAATAAAGCCCAGCGCTTCACACCGGTAGTGAAGTTCCTCGGTCCATTTACCCTGGGACAGGGAAAAACTGCAACTCATCTTATCGCACTTCCGCAATATACGGGATCGGTAAGGGCAATGGTGGTGGCAGGCAACGACAGGGCTTACGGATTCACTGAGACAAGCGTCCCTGTAAAGGATCCTCTTATGATACTTGCAACTGCACCGAGAGTTGTGAGCCCGGGAGAAAAAGTTGCTCTGCCGGTCACTCTCTTCGTCCAGATAGAAAATATAAGAAACGTAAACCTGAGTGTTGAAAGCAACGAACTTGTAAGTTTCAGCGAGAGCTCAAAGAGCATTGCCGTCGCGGGAAGCGGTGAGAAGGATGTTGATTTCCTGTTCACTGCCGGAGAAAAGACAGGAACCGCTACAATTAAACTGAAAGCTTCCGGGGGAGGGGAGACGGCAGTTTACGATATCTCGCTCGATGTTAGAAGTCCTAATCCGCCCGAGACAAGAGCGGAGCTGAGGATACTGAAACCCGGGGAAAAATGGGAAACATCATTCGCGCCTTTCGGAATGGCCGGCACCAATTCAGCCACACTCGAAACATCCCTTCTTCCATCTGTCAACCTCAAGAAACGGCTTTCATACCTGATTGAATATCCCCACGGATGTACCGAACAGGTAATTTCCGCCGCCTTCCCGCCGATATGGCTGAACGAGCTTTCCGGATCAGGCGATGCTGACGCGGCCAGAGCACAGGATTATATCAATGAAGCCATCAACAAGATAGTTACCAGGCAGATGGGCAGCGGAGGACTTGCAGTGTGGCCAGGAAATTATCAGTCCGACAACTGGGTGACATCCTATGCCGGGCATTTCATGGCCGAAGCAGAACGCAAGGGATATACTATACCCCAGGATTTTAGGAAAAAATGGACAAGCTACCAGAAGAACCAGGCCCAGGGATGGAAATATGACCCCAAATTCAGGCATACTGCCAATGATCAGGCATACAGGCTGTTCACCCTTGCCCTGGCCGGTTCGCCCGAACGGGGAGCCATGAACAGGCTGAGGGAGTCGCGGGACATACCGCAGCTTGCACGATGGCTTCTTGCTGCAGCTTACGCCGTATCAGGACGACCGGAGGCTTCGGCGGAACTGCTCGACATGAGAAAGCTTGAGACAGAAAGTGAATACTAAGGATGGTACTATGGAAGCCAGTTGCGTGACAATTCAATAATACTTTATACACTGGCGACATTGAAGAAGGAAGAGGAAGCGCTTCCGCTGCTTAGACAGGTGTGCGATGAGCTGAACTCGGAATCGTGGTTCAGTACCCAGTCGGTTGCCTGGGGACTGTTTGCCTATATGAAGTATGCTGAACTGGTATCGCCCAACAGCACCGGAGATGCAGCATTCCGGGTCACTTACAACGGACAGGGATATGAGGAGAAAGCCTTGCCCGGTAAGCTGATCACGAGAAGCCTTAAGGCAGATGTTCCGGGGAAGCTTGTTGCCGAGAACCTGTCAGACAAGCCCCTTTATTTCAACCTTGTCAGAAAAGGTACGCCTTTGATTTCCGATCAGTCGGCAGCTGAAAACGGATTGAGCCTCAGGGTGGATTACACCGACACAGGGTTGAAACCGGTCGATCACCGCAGCCTTGTTCAGGGTACCGACTTCATGATGGTGACAAAGGTTACAAACACTTCCTTCGACAGGCTTGATAACATTGCACTGACACAAATGCTGCCTTCTGGCTGGGAGATACTGAACACCAGGATGTTCGAGACCAGTTACGGAATAGAGGAAAGCGCTTATGACTACCGCGACATCAGAGATGACAGGGTTAACACTTATTTTTCGCTGAACCGCGGCGAGTCGAAAACTTTTGTCATTATCCTCAACGCGGCATACAAGGGAGAATATAACCAGCCGGCAATAGTTTGCGAGGCTATGTACACCCCCGACTGCCGCTCAAGGATACCGGGGACAAGAGTTGTTGTCACCGGACAGTGATTTGAAGAAAGTTGTTAAAATAGCGCTGGTCATTGCCGTAGCAATCCTGATGGCAGTGTTGGCTGCCCCCATGCCCAGGTTCAACGCGGCCCTGTCGACCGTGGTGGAAGCCCGCGACGGAAGCCTTCTCGGGGCCAGGATAGCGGATGACGGGCAGTGGAGATTCCCTCCCGGTGACGAAGTGCCTGAAAAATTCAGGAAAGCCCTGCTTAGCTTTGAGGATAGGTATTTTTATTTTCATCCGGGAATAAACCCTGTTGCCATTTTCCGCGCACTGAAGGACAATATGCGAACGGGTGAGATAGTGAGCGGCGGCAGCACTATCACCATGCAGGTCGCCAGGCTGTCGGGGGGAAACAGCCGAAGGACATACGGGAAAAAGATATTGGAGATATTACAGGCCTTAAAGATGGAACTGTTCCGTTCGAAAAAGGCCATACTAAAAACCTACGCGGCCAATGCCCCCTTTGGAGGGAATATCGTGGGTCTTGATGCTGCAACATGGAGGTATGCCGGGAAATCGCCGGCTGACATTACCTGGGCTGAAGCCGCGGCACTTGCAGTGCTTCCCAATTCACCTTCACTCGTGTATCCCGGCAAAAATCAGGAGATACTCGAAAGAAAAAGGAATGAACTGCTGAAAAAGCTTTATCAAAGGAAATACATTGATTCGCTTACCCTTGTCCTTTCCATGGATGAACCGCTTCCTGGTGAACCAAAGCTGCTGCCTTCAGCATCGCCACATCTAACAGATTTTTACTACTCATCCAGACGCGGAGAGAGAATCAGGACAACCATTGATCCGGCGATGCAGGAACGGACGGCAGCAATAATCAATAATCACCAGAAGGAACTTTCAGGCAATATGATCTTCAATGCTGCAGCTCTTATTGTGGATGTCCCCACGGGCGAGGTTCTCGCTTATGCCGGGAACAGCACGAATGAAGGATTGGGGCAGCACGGGGGAAGTGTCGACATTATACGCTCTCTCCGAAGCACGGGAAGCATCCTTAAACCCCTGCTTTATGCCGGGATGCAGGAATCGGGGGAGCTTCTTCCCACTTCACTGGTTCCCGACATCCCGACAAGGTTTCCCGGTTTTACTCCCAAAAATTTCGATGAAAGCTACAGCGGCGCTGTTCCTGCTGACGAAGCCCTTTCTCAATCACTGAATATCCCGGCTGTGAGCATGTTGAGGAAATACACTCCCGGTCGCTTTCTTGAACTTCTCAGACTGACCGGTTTTACCAGCTTCCGTCTGCCGGCCGATCACTACGGACTTTCGCTGATACTCGGGGGCGGTGAAACCTCGCTGTGGGAGCTTGCCGGCGTTTATGCATCCCTGTCGAGGGTCCTCGGAAGATATTCAAAGGAAAGGAAATACCTGACCGGCGATTATCATCCTCCCGTGCTGCTTTGTGAAGAAGCGGACAGGAAGCCTGTTAAGGAAGATGAAAATCCTCCGCTTTCAGCCGCGTCCATATGGCTTACCTACGAGGCATTGAGAAAGGTTAATCGTCCGGAATCGGAAGCAGGATGGCAGTATTTTGCTTCGACACCCGGACTGGCGTGGAAAACGGGAACAAGCTTCGGTTTCAGGGATGCCTGGGCTGTTGGAGCAACGCCCTCCTATGTAATTGCAGTATGGGCAGGCAATGCCGATGGTGAAGGAAGACCCGGTCTGACCGGGGTGTCGGCAGCTGCTCCTATAATGTTCGATCTTGCCGGGATGATGAGGCAGGGCGAATGGTTCTCACCTCCCTGGGAATCACTTACCGCGATAGAAATCTGCAGGGAAAGCGGCTTTAGGGCCGGACCGGATTGTCCCGATAAACTAGAAATCTTTGCTCATATTAATGGTCTGAGGGCGGAAACCTGTCCCTGGCATACCATGGTGCATCTCGACAGCACCAGGAGCAAACAGGTCAATGCCGGATGTTTCCCGGCCTCTGAAATAATAAGTGAACCGTGGTTCGTGCTGCCTCCCGCCATGGAATATTTTTACAGGCAGAAACATCCCGCTTACAAGCCACTTCCTCCCTTTGCCCCGGGCTGTGCACCCGACAGAACACGGCCCGAAATGGAGTTCATATATCCCACGAACGGGATAAGGATCTTTATCCCGCGTGACCATACCGGGGAAATGACAACTGTTATTGCAGAAGCGGTTCACAGGAATCCTTCCGGGAAGTTGTTCTGGCATCTTGATGATAAATACATCACATCCACAAAGTTCATACATCAGACAGAGATACTTGCATCACCCGGCAATCACAGACTGACCATTGTTGATGAAAGCGGAAATATGGCTGCCACTTCATTTACGATAATATCCGGAAGATGATTTGGTTGAATGTTAGAAGTTTTCTCCTGACAGCTAAATACATAGTAAGAGACCGCAGGACCGCAAGACCGCAAGACCGCAAGACCGCAAGAC
>JAAYQC010000091.1 GCA_012519515.1 Bacteroidales bacterium
CCTGCCGGATCGTACGAGTCGCTTATGGCCGCGATCAGAGGGGGAGCTGACTCTGTCTACTTCGGCGCCGGCAACCTCAATATGAGGTCCGCCTCATCAATAAACTTCTCTCTTGACGACCTTGCCAACATCGCCGCTATCTGCAGGGAAAATGCGGTCAAAAGTTATCTCGCCCTTAACGTGGTAGTGTTTGACGATGAACTGGATCAGATGAAACGGATTGTCGATTCAGCCGTCGCCGGCGGAATAAGGGCAATAATAGCATCCGATCTGGCTGTTATCAGGTATGCCTTTGACGCCGGGATGGAGGTTCATCTCTCTACACAGCTCAACATTTCCAACGTGGAAGCCCTGCGTTTTTATTCCCATTGGGCCGATGTGGCTGTACTGGCAAGAGAACTGAACCTTGATCAGGTCAGTCAGATCGCCCGTATGATCAGGGAAGAGGATATCAGGGGACCGCGCGGAGAACTGATGAAGATCGAAATGTTTGTCCATGGCGCACTTTGCATGGCAACATCGGGAAAATGTTACATGAGCCTTCATGAAACGGGAATGTCGGCCAACAGGGGCAAATGCAGGCAGACCTGCCGGAAAGCCTACGTTGTAACTGAAAAGGAAAGCGGCTACGAACTTGAGATAGACAATGAATATATTATGTCGCCGAAGGATCTGTGTACCATCGGTTTTGTAGATCGGCTAATCGATTCCGGAGTGAGCGTCTTCAAGATCGAAGGCAGGGCCCGTTCTCCCGAATATGTCAAAACTGTTACTTCTTGCTATGATGAAGCCGTGAAAGCTGTTGCCGGCGGCTACTATGACCCGGACAAGATCGCCGTATGGAGGGAAAGGCTTGCTTCGGTCTTCAACCGCGGATTCTGGGACGGTTATTACCTCGGTCAGAGGCTGGGAGAATGGAACAACCGCTATGGGTCTTCCGCTACAAAAAGAAAGGAATACCTGGGAAAAGTGACAAACTACTTCGCAAAGATAGGTGTGGCTGAGATAAAACTCGAGAACGGAGACCTTGAAAAGGGAGAAGCTCTCCTTATCACAGGCCCCACGACCGGAGTCATCGAATTCGGGGCAGGAGAGATAAGAGTCGATCTTAAGGAAACTGAAAAAGCGCTTAAGGGTGAGTATTGCTCACTGGCAACCCCTGAAACGGTCCGCCGTTCCGACAAGGTTTTCAAGTGGGTGGATGCAACAGAGCATGAGCGCAGAAAATATCGCCTTCCCTGAATTTCCTAAGGCAAACTTGAGAAAGTATTGTTAGTTATTGATGAAGTGGCTGGTGAAGAATTTTTTGAGGTCATCAATCCTGACAGGTTTTGGAATGAATTCCTTTATACCCGACATTTCAGCCTTTTTCTTCGATTCAGGCATGCTGTCGGCAGTAAAAGCCACTATTAGAATGCTGTTGTCGAATTCCAGGATCTTCCGTGCCGATTCAAAACCATCCATTTCCGGCATGATGAGATCCATGAAGATAACATCGTAGTGGCGGGTCTTCGCCTGAATGTAACCGGCATATCCGTCATCGGCAAAATCGAAAGAATAGCCTAGGCTCTTAAGCATGGTTCCTATCACTTTCTGATTCATTTTATTGTCCTCGACAACCAGTATCCTCAGATCCCTTCTCACCTTTTCATTCGTCGGAGCAGGAACTGACTTGTCGACCTGGGGAAAGCTAGTCTTAATGGTTTCGTAAACCTCCTTGAGTTCATAAGGCTTTATTATATAATGATCCACACCCGATAAAATGCATTTGCGCAGGTTTCCCATCACATCATTGGAACTGATCATCATTATAATGAACTCGCCCGAAAGTCCATTGTCGTTTATCTCTCCGGCCACCGGGAACCCGTCAAATTCAATGTCGTCAAGTATTACCAGAAGCTGGTAACGCTTCCCCTTATGCTTCAGATTCTCCCTGATCTGATTAATCGTCGATTTGTGGTAAGTGGTTACAGTGAGTGCCAGCCCCAGTTTATGAAGCGATCCAAGGATATCCTCATCCCTTGTCTGACTGCCTGTTATCACAAGCGTCCGGATATTGCCGAACGAGGAAATGTTATCAAAATTCAGGTTCTTCGAGGGTTTGCAATTCGGATACAGGGTGATGGAAAAGCTTACTCTGACCCCCTTGTCGTCATCAAGCCCTGAAGGACTGACTGCTGAAAATTCTCCTCCCATAAGCCCGACAAGCTTCCTGGCAAGTATGGTACTGAAACCAGAGTCATCGTCATCCTGGTGAACTTTGGATTCTACGGATATATTATCACCGAATATCTTTTTTAAGGACTCCCTGTCAAAGCTCTTGCCGGTGTCAGTAAGTTCAAAACCGAGCTTCAGTGTTTCCCCGCTGTTTTCAAGAAGTCTGCACACAAGGCTTATCTTTCCTTCGGAGGTATTCTCTGCCGAATGATTCAGCAGGTTCGTGAGGATCTGTCTGAGCCTGTAAGGATCTCCTATAACTTTGTCGGGAACATTCTCTTCAACATTACAAGTCATAGTGACCCTGGATTCGTTGATGTTTGTCCTGGCAAGATCATAGCAGTAAACCACTTCTTCCCGGACGCTGAAGGGAATCTCGTCAAGGATCATCCTGCCCGACACTATTTTGGTAAAATCAAGAACGTCATTGATTATGTTCAGAAGCAGTTCACCCGAGCGGCGAAGGAGCCCCAGAACATTTCTTGCCTCGTCGGTAAGATCTTGCTTCTCAAGGATGTCTGTCAAGCCGATGATGCCGTTGAGGGGTGTCCTTATTTCATAGCTCATGCGCGCAAGAAACTCCGATTTTGCAGTGCTGGCACTTGCTTCTTGCTTTCTTGCCGTTTCAAGCATGGTAACATCGACAAGCATGTCCATGGTGGAATTACCTTTACCGAGAGTGACCGGCATGCTGGTACGGAACAGTATGATTTCTTCCCTGTCTTTTTTAAGAATTACAAATTGTTCGCGATTGAAGCTGCCTCCCAGGTATTTCGAAAAATAATTACTTTCATCGATGAATGCCGGTTCCGGATATATTTCCCCCTTCATATCATCCGCGCTCGCGTAACCGAATTGCTCCGCCGCCTTGTTGTTTGCCCTGATGATCTCCCTGTCACCGTTATATATCACAACCGCGGCATGAAACTCCTCGACCATTTTTAAAATCGTATTCCAAAGCAATTCGCGGCTTTCGATCTCCTTCTTGAGCTCTCTAATAATCTGCGACACGAAGAAAAGCAGAATAATCATCATTACTGAGGATCCGAAAACTACCGGAAGGGTATTCTCAATTATGTATTTCATGAGTCCTTCAGCAGAAGATGAGAATACAAAGCAAAGATTCCTTTGCAACAGATTTACCGGATAAGTTGAAGAAATGACCCCAAAAGGCTTGCCGTCGACTTCCGCACTATGCATAAGTGTTTCTCTCTCCCCTTTTTCCAAAGCCTCGGTTAGCTTATTGATTGAACTGTATTTAAGGCCGCCTTTCCGATTGCTGAAAATAACATCTCCCTCAGGACTCATAACCCACTGCCACTGGTAATGGCTAAGAAGCGATTCATCGAACAGGTTGCTGAAAAACTTCAGGTAATCGATGTTTACCACTATATTGCCGAAGGGTTTATCCTTATGAATTACAGGAATGACCCACGAATAAACGCGGCCTTGCTTCATCAGTTTCTCCTCAAGGATGATCTCGTCCTGCTCATGAAGAACAAAATTATGTTCCAGCCAGTTGATACCTGTTTCGTCGCTCTTGAGAGAGAATTCATTTCTGTTGTTGTCGTACAGTTTAATACCCGTCACAAAATCGCTGTACCGGATGAAAAAAAGCTTCATCCGGTCGACGGTGCGTGTCCTGCATGCCTCATCGCCTGTGAAAAAGCAGAGTACATCGTCGGTAAGTATGATCTGCTTTATGTCTTTTGAAAAGTTTCTGTTTATGCTGTCGGTAAAATGGCCTGCCAGTTCCACGTGCCTTTCGAGATAGGTGATTCTGGCGCTGAGTTGTTTGTCGTACAAGGTTTTGTAATGGAAGAAACAAGCAACAACTATTATCATAAAAACGAATACGGATATGACAATAATTAAAATCTTCTTCATATAATAATAAAATAAATCCTTGTTGTCAGACTAACTAAGTAAACATGCTCACCGTATTAACTTGATTTCACCTGTATTTATTATTCTCATCATTTAAAATACTTAAATAACTCCTGTACCGGAGCCAGTTTATCCCGCCGTCTTCCACCGCCTGCCTGACAGCACAATCCGGTTCGTCGAGATGAAGGCAATTGTAAAATCTGCAATTTGATGCAACTCTGAATATTTCAGGAAAAAAATGATATATCTCGTTCCTTTCCATGTCGACAACTCCGAATCCCCTAAGGCCCGGTGTATCGATTGCAAATCCCCCGAAAGGAAGCGGATGCATCTCGGGAAAAGTTGTGATATGCTTTCCCTGCTTGTGGTAAGAGGAGATTTCTTCTGTCCGAAGCTTAAGTTCCGGATTAAGAATATTAAGGAGGGTACTCTTGCCGACTCCCGAATTGCCCGAGATAAGGCTTATTTTCCCTTTCATTATACTGATGATATCAGGTATGCCTGATCCGTCGGTGAGGGATAGCCTCAGGCACTTGTATCCAATATCAGTATACATCCTGATGAGTTCCTCCATATTTTCGGTATCCTCAGGGCCATAGAGATCGGTCTTATTGAAAACTATGACGGTTGGGATGCTGTATGCTTCGGCTGTTGCCAGGAACCTGTCGATGAATTCCACATGTGTTTTGGGAAGAATAATGGTTACAACCAGAAGGGCCTGATCGAGATTTGCTGCTATTATCTGCGACTGCCTTGAAAGGTTCGACGATTTCCGAAGGATGTAATTGCGTCGTTCGCAGACTTCAGTTATCAGGCCCGATTTGCCGTCGTCAAGGAGTTCAAACACAACCGTATCGCCCACTGCAACGGGATTTGTCGTCTCGATTCCCTTTACCCTGAGTTTTCCCCTGAGAACACAATCAATCGTTTCTCCGGTTGATGTGAGAACCCTGTAACGGATTCCCACCGACTTAAGCACTATACCTCTTGCCAATGGAATTAAATTTGCAGCAAAAGTATGGATTTTCAGGGAAGATTTTCCGGCCCAAAGCAGCAAAGAGAGCTAAGCTCCATGATTCAAAAAAAGGAGACCCGCGGGTCTCCTTTTCCAAATATCTGATTAAATATTGTTAATCGTCCGATGCCATAAGCAGGAAGGGCTTCATCTCGAAGCTGTGGTAGAAGGGCCTCAGCCTTTCGGTATTATAGTGTTCGGCAACATTGACGATCTTCTTCGAAGAAGTGACAACGTCAATGGGAACATTGTCATACCTTCCGTTCTTGAGAACAACTATCCTGCCATGAAGTCCTTTCAGGATAAGGTCGAGAGCCAGATTGCCATAAGCCATCGGCACTATGGAATCGAGAGCGTCGGGATCGCCTCCGCGAACCATGTAACCAAGCTTCTGAGTTATGCAGTTGATCGACTTGCCCTTGTTATACTTGGGCGAGAGCTCCTTGAGCTTGTCGGCAACAAGATCCCCGATGCCGCCAAGTTTTGCATGCCCGTAGGCATCCTTCTCCTGGTCCGAGAAAATCATCTGACCACCCTTGAACATGGCACCTTCCGATACCAGCACTACCGAATACCGGCTGGGATTGTGATTCCTGTCTTCTATAAGAAGCCTTGCAAGTTGATCTATATCAAATTCATACTCGGGAATAACACACCTGTTGGCTGCTCCGGCCATGGTCGGCAGCATCGCCGTGAAACCTGCATAACGTCCGAATACCTCAAGAACAAGAAGCCTCTCGTGCGATCCGGCTGATGTTCTAAGACTGTTAGTCATCTGGATGGTCCTGGTTACACAGGTACTGAATCCTATGCAATAATCTGTTCCCGGTACATCATTGTCCATGGTCTTAGGGATAGCAACCACTTTTACTCCCTTTTTGTAAAGATGAACACCGTAGCTCAGGGTATCATCACCTCCAATCGGAATGAGATAGTCAACTCCAAGCCATTCGAGGTTTTTTATCACTTCCGGTGTGAGATCGTTCATCTCGGCAGTATAGGTCGACTTAAGATGCTCGGGAACATTGCCCTTCGCCATATGACTGGGCCTTGTCCTTGATGTATGTAGAAAAGTACCTCCCGTACGACCTGCCTTGTTGACTATGTCATCCGTCAGAACCTGGTAACAGCTGCTGTTGTCAGCCTTGTTATCCCTTATAATCTCGGTAATGCCGGCCCATCCCCTGCGGAGACCGATAACCTTGTATCCTTCCCTGTTTGCTCTGATTGTAACCGCCCTGATTGCCGGATTAAGCCCTGGTACATCTCCTCCTCCTGTAAGGATAGCAATTACTCCTTTTGTTTTTTTGACTTCTGCCATAACATTCTGCTTTTTACTTTTATTTGAACCCATTTTTAAATTTTAAGATTTTACCTGCTAAAATAAGTTATTTTGATGAATCGGCGAAAAGTTTATTCATTTAGGCATTGCCTGATGAATAATCCATTTTCGCTGACAACGAATTCCTTCCTTTTAAGAACAAGCTCCCCTACAAAAAGAACGCCCTGCCTTGCTGACCACCGGTTTCCGGATATACAGCCCGCTAAAAAAGGCAAATTGATATTGCCCTCCAGACCAGGGTTTTTACAAAGTTAAAATTTTCGGGCATATTTTATAATTGCTTTGTTTGTTTTATTAGAAAAATAGAATCTATTTTTACGACCGCTGGCATAAATTTGCAATTTACCCGAAAACGTGATTTACAGAACTGATTATCACATACATACATGCTTCAGCGACGGAAAGTCGGTTCCTGAGGATTATATCGGTCCTGCAATTGAGGCAGGATTGAAGGAAATCGGCTTTGCCGACCATCTCACCCTGTTCAGGGACGATGCAGGCGACTGGAGCATGAACGCCCCGAAGGTAGCAGGCTACCTGAAGCATATCTCCAGGCTGGCCCGTAATGTGACTGGCATAGAAGTCAGAAAAGGCCTGGAGGTTGATTTTTTCCCCGGCAAAGAAGAAGAAACAAACATCTTTCTCAGAAAGCTGAAACTCGACTATGTGATCGGAGCAGTCCATTACCTGGGAGATGAGGCTGTTGACTATGGAAAGGATTTTTACATTGGGAAAAATACTGACAGGCTTTTTGAAGAATATTCCGAACACGTTGAGGCCGCCGCTGCATCAGGATTATTCGATATCATCGCGCATTGCGATCTGGTGACCATTTACGGATTCAGACCGGCAAGCGGTATCGAACACCTCTACAGGAATATGGCCAGAACTTTCAAAAAACATGATGTCGCATTTGAAATCAATACAAACGGCAGGAACAAACCTGTAGGGGATTTCTATCCCGACCGGAAATACCTGAGCATCTTTCGTGAGGAAAACGTTCCGGTTTGTGTCAATTCCGACGCTCATTCACCGGTGAGGGTGGCCCAGTATTTCGACGAAGCCTATGAGTTGCTGAAAAGTGCCGGTTATTCGGAGATGGCCGCGTTCAGAAACAGGGAACGGTTCATGATCCCCATCGGGTAACAAACTATCTGAAAAACAAATAAAATCCGCTGCCCTTTATTCAGGCCGCAAGGGTGTGCTCCAGGAAGATCTTGATACCGATAGCTACCAGGATCAGCCCCCCGATTATCTCCACCCGGCTGCCGAGCCTGGCCCCTGCCGACTTGCCTATCCTGATGGCCGTCATGGATGCAAGAAAGGTTACCACCCCTATTATTAATGCTGAATACCATATAGCTATGCTAAGAAGAGCAAAACTGATGCCGACTGCAAAGGCATCGATACTTGTCCCCACACCCATCGACACCAGGGCCATGGGACTGTTATAATCCGCCGCGCTGCCTTTCGCACCATCATTTTTCAATCCGGATATAAACATCCTTATACCAAGTATTGCCAGAAGGATCAGGGCAACCCAGTGATCGGCGGCCTGCATGAAACTGCTTACAAGCGAACCCAGGAAAAAACCGGCTACAAGAAACCCCGCCTGAAAAACAGCCATCAGCAGGCCGAATCCGCATGCATCGCGAAAAACGATACCGTTTCTTACAACTCCGAACGAGAGTGAAACAGCAAACGTATCGAACGACAAACCAAGGGCAACGGCTAAAATGGTAATGAAATCCATGAACCGGCTATAAAGGGCTTAAAGATAATAAATGTATATATTTGAACGCGTAAAAATTGTCAGGTATGAGAAGCGTGATCCAGAGGGTTTCAGGGGCATCGGTGGAAATAAGCGGCAGGAAGCATTCGGAAATTGGACCGGGACTGCTGGTGCTTCTTGGTATTGAAGAATCAGATACCATCGAAGATGTGGAATGGCTCGCGGCAAAAATATCGCGGCTCAGGATTTTCAATGATACTGAAGGGGTAATGAACCTGCCTGTAACGGAAACAGGCGGAGAAGTGATGGTAATAAGCCAGTTCACACTCCATGCAAAAACCAGAAAGGGAAACAGACCTTCATACATAATGGCTGCCAGGCCCGAAACCGCCATCCCTCTGTACAACAGCTTTATAAATGTCATGTCGGAGCTATTGGGGAAAAAAGTGGCCACGGGTGAATTCGGAGCCATGATGCAGGTGCAGCTCATTAATGACGGACCGGTAACAATAATAATCGATACCAAAATGAAGGAATAACAGGCTCATCCTTTTTCAATCAGCACTTCATGCAGGAAACATCTGAAATCACAGCGGATAAAATTTTCAAGAGATCCGTTCTTGCCGTTACAGCTTTTGCAGCTTACCTTACTCCCTTCCTGGGATCGGCCGTGAACCTGGCGCTTCCTTCAATTGGAAAGGAATTTAACGCCAGCGCCATTGAACTGGGATGGATAATCAGCAGCTTCATGCTTTCATCGGCCGTCTTCCTGCTGCCTTTCGGCAGGCTGGCTGATATTGCCGGCCGAAAAAAGATATTCACTGCAGGCCTGACTTTGTTTACCCTATCGGCAATACTTATAATGTTCGCATGGAACATAGTTTCGATTATAGTCTTCAGGGTAATCCAGGGAATAGCTGGCGCCATGATATTCGGAACAAGTATGGCAATTATCACCTCGGTATTTCCCGCGGGGGAAAGGGGAAGGGCACTGGGGATAAATGTAACAGCCGTATACCTTGGCCTTTCAACCGGTCCGGTTATCGGGGGAATGCTGACGGAATACTTCGGCTGGAGAAGCCTGTTCGCATTCCTTGTGCCATTTGGTATTGCCGCCATAATACTGATCACAACCAGGATAAAGAAAGAATGGGCCGACTCAAAAGGAGAAAAATTTGACTTTGCCGGTTCACTTATCTATGGGGTTGCACTTTTCGGTGTTATGTACGGCTTCTCAAAACTGCCTTCGCCATCCGGATGGATATTTCTTACGGCCGGTACCGTCCTGGGCATCTTCTTTGTCTTTTTTGAAAGAAACACGGAAAACCCTGTTTTCGATATCAGGCTGATGCTGCGGAACAGAATTTTTGCCTTTTCAGGCATAGCAGCGCTGATACATTATTCCGCGACGAGTGCTGTTGGCTTTTTCATCAGTCTTTACCTGCAGTACCTTAAAGGTTTTAATGCAAGGGAAGCAGGTTTGATCATGATATCATACCCCATAGCAATGACTTTGCTTTCACCGCTTGCGGGAAGACTGTCGGACAGGCACGATCCCGGAAAAATAGCTTCTGTTGGAATGGGCTTTACCGCTGCAGGTCTGGTTGTCCTTTGCTTTCTGACACCGGCCACTCCCATCAGCACCATTGTGATCCTGCTGACTGTGCTGGGTATCGGCTTCGGGCTCTTCTCCTCACCAAACTCCAACGCTATAATGAGTTCCGTCGAAAAACGATACCTTGGAGTTGCCTCCGGAGTGGTGGGCACGATGAGAATGGTCGGACAAATGTTCTCCATGGGAATAGCCATGATGCTCATCTCACTATTCATCGGTAACCGGAGCATCAACCCGGAAACCTATTCAGGATTCATTTCGGGAATGAAAACAGGTTTTGTCATTTTTGCAATACTTTCGTTCCTGGGAATTTTTGCCTCACTGGCGAGAAACCGGAGATAAAAAATTCCGTTCCGACAAAAATTGGCATTTTAATATTTTGTCATAACAAAAAGCATTATATTGACCGCGTCCTTTTGATGCTGTATACTGTGCAAAGGGATATAACTAATGAACAACGGCATATGACAAAACTTTACCAAAAGCTTATAAAAAAGGCCCCGTCGGAAAACGAGGTCAGGAAAGGCCTGAAAGCTGTATCGCTTATGAATGAAGGAACTCCCGACAAGCGTATGCTGATGGGAATTCTCAATTCGATCGACCTGACAAGTCTCAATCCCACCGACAACAAAAGCAACATCCTTCAGCTTACAGGAAAGGTAAACAGCTTTTCGGGACGATTCTCCAATATCCCGAATGTCGCTGCAATTTGCGTTTATCCGAATTTCGTTTCGTTTGTAAAGGAAAAGCTTACGGCAAAAAGCGTCAGGATTGCTTCGGTGGCAGGCGGTTTTCCCTCGTCACAGACCTTCAGGATGCTCAAGGTGTCGGAATGCAAAATGGCCGTGGAAGCCGGAGCCGACGAAATTGACATAGTCATGCCGGTTGGAGCATTTTTCGGAAAAGATTTTAAACAGGTCGCGGAAGAAATAAGTGAAGTAAAGGAGGCTATCGGGGATAAACCTTTGAAAGTCATTATAGAATCGGGGCTGTTAGCCGATTATCAAAGTATTTTCAAGGCCTCGATGATAGCCATGGATGCCGGAGCCGACTTTATAAAAACCTCAACCGGAAAAACACCCGTATCAGCCACTCCTGAAGCCGCCTACATCATGTGCCGGGCTATCAGGCATTTTTACGATGAAACCGGAATTAAGGTGGGATTCAAGGCTGCCGGGGGAATAACCACAACAGCCGATGCCATTACTTACCTCAACATAGTGAAAAATGTGATCGGGGAAGCATGGCTCAGCAATTCGCTGTTCAGAATAGGAGCCAGCAGACTGGCAAACAATATCCTGGCCGACATAAGCGGAAGCCGGAATGATTATTTCTAAGGCATTCCCTTATTTCCAAAAACTGAGCTGATATATTTAAGAATCATTACTTTTGTGGATTATTCCGCAAAGGTATATGTTCACTGTCGCCGAAATACAGGATACTATAAGGCCCCGGATCAACATCAGGATTGATGCTGACAGGATTCTGCCCGATTCGATGTTCCGGCAACTTGACAAGGTACCTGAACATATCAGGATTGCTGATTCCCTGAATAAGCTGAAACCTGTCGCAAAAAAAACCGAGGTCGTCATCAGCGATACAACTTCGGTGTGCTCCAGAAACTCCATAGCCGACTTCACATTCTACGATTCTTCCGGATTATTCCGCGATATCGACAACTCGCGGCCTGTTTTCTATCCCTTCAGTAAAATCTCAAAACTCTCTGAAAGCTACACGGAACAGCCCGCGGGAATATCGGGCTATCTCAGGGACGGAAACCTGTTGCCGTCCAGAGTCTTTCACCATGACTGGCTGATCGGAGTGATATTTCTCTGCGCTTACCTCTGGCTCGTTGTAAGATCGTTTAACCGAAGCTTCTTAACTGAAGTTTCCAGATTCATCATGTTCAGGGGTATCGGCGAATCATCGTCGCGCGATACCGGGGCAATTTTCACGTGGCAATCGACTATACTCAACTTTGTCACTTTCACTGTAATGTCGCTTTTCTTCTGCTCCTTCGCCGAAATAAACAACATGATCCCATGGGGAATATCTTCCTTTGCCTTCATGTTGATATGCCTGGGCGCCATCATAATCGGGATAACCCTGCGCCACTTCAGCTGCATTGCTGCCGGCAGACTCAGCGACCGGCAGGAGGTTTTCGACGAGTACCTGGTTACAATCTACAACTCGCACAGGTATGCTTCAATTCTCCTGCTTGCAATAGTGATGATGCTGGCCTATACCACGCTTTTCCCCCACGAAATCCTTCTAGGAACAGGCATCGCGGTTCTTGCTTTGTTCTACCTTTTCCGCGTGATCAGGCTGTTTTTGATTTTTATAAAAAGGAATATTTCAGTTTTGTATTTGATTTTGTACCTTTGTGCGCTGGAAATTTTGCCTCTTCTAATCCTGATAAGGTATTTCAGCCAGCCTGGTTTATCATGAGCCATGTTAGCTCAGAAGTAAAACTTAATCTGTAAGAAATTGAAAATAAAAAAAATCTTAGTTTCCCAGCCAGAACCCAACAATCCGAAATCCCCATATTACGACCTGGCAAAGAAATACAATCTCAAGGTTGATTTCAAGCCTTTCATACAGATAGAGGGGGTATCGGCAAAGGATTTCCGCCAGCAGAAAATCAACATCCTCGATCATACTGCAGTAATCTTCACCAGCAAGACCGGCATTGACAACTTCTTCAGGATTTGCGGCGAGCTCAGAATATGCGTGCCCGATTCGATGAAGTATTTCTGCATCACCGAGAATATTGCATATTATCTTCAGAAATACATTGTTTACCGTAAACGCAAGATCTTTTACGGCAAATCAAAATTCCAGGATCTGATAGACCTGATCGTCAAACACAGGGAAGATAATTTCCTGATCCCCCTTCCCAAAGCGCATAATGCGGAAATTCCGGATATCCTCGACAAAAACAAAATCAAATATACCATCGGAACCTTTTACAGGACCATTAGCAACCAATTCGACGATGCGAAGGATTTCGATTATGATATTCTTGTATTTTACAGCCCCTCGGGAATAAAGTCGCTTAAAGAGAATTTCCCCGATTTTGTACAGGGTGATATAAAGATCGCTGCCTTCGGCCCCACAACAGCCAGCGCGGTGAAAAAGGAAGGCCTGAGGCTCGATATCAAGGCACCCAATCCAAAGGCCCCGTCGATGACAATGGCCCTTGACGAGTACCTGAAGGAATTTAACAAAAACTGCAAATAATATATTCCACTGTTCCGGATTCCCGGTCCGGAATCTTCCGGCAGAACATCCCGGGGAAATCTGACTCTGAGATGGAAAAAGGCGAAAGACAGACTTTCTCAAGGAATGAAAGGCTTCGCGGAAGCAGCCTTATTGATGATTTGTTCAAAACAGGAAATTTTTTTACAACATCCCTTTTCAGAGTTATATGGATGATCCCGTCCGAACAAATTCCTTCTCCTGCCCAGATAGCCGTCAGCGTGCCAAAAAGGGCATTCAGGCATGCAAACGACAGAAACCTTCTTAAAAGAAGAATCAGGGAATCATACCGCCGGAGAAAACAAAGCCTTTACTCCTTTCTCATAGAAGAAGACATCAGATTGGTATTCATCCTGATATACCGAAGCAACCAGATCGAGGACTTCAGCGCTATCGACAGATCGGTAAAAGAGACTATTGACAGGCTATGCAAAAACGCCGCGATGAAA
>JAAYQC010000092.1 GCA_012519515.1 Bacteroidales bacterium
GTCTTGCGGTCTCTTCGTAACATGGCTTTCTGATATACCAGATTATCTATCGCCTATAATACATAATACATTGTCTTGCGGTCTCTTCGTAACATGGCTTTCTGATATACCAGATTATCTATCGCCTATAATACATAATACATTGTCTTGCGGTCTGCGCCCCGTGCTCTGTGCCCTGCGCTCTGAGCCCCGTGCCCTGTGCCCTGTGCCCTAATCAACAATAATCACTTGTTTATCAATCGGCAGGTTTTATTGGCCAAAATATGGGGTTAAAGTTTGATTTTGCTTAAAGCTTGGACTAACTTTGGTGAATAAACTGAGTAAAATCGATCAGCATTATGTCGCAGCATATTTTCAACGAATACCCGAAAGGTAATACTGTTGCTTTCTGGATTTCGATTGCTATCGGGGCAGCTCTTCTTGTTTGTATAATAGTCCTTTTTGTAAAATACACGGCTATTACCTTTTGATATGAGATGAAAAAGCTGTCCGCGTCCGGTTTCAGCCAGAACCGGTCGGGACAGCTTTTGTATAAGTTATATTTATTCTGTTACAGCCCTGTAAGCATTTACCCTGCCTTTTCCGTACCATGGTGATACACCCTGGCCGTCAATTTTATCGGTTGTCATAAGCAATTTCTTTGTAATCTCATGAGGACTCATCTTGCCCCCGTTTTGGAGACCACGATGAACTTCTGATCGATCGCTCACGCGATAGCAGTAGTTGCTGCATCAGATACGAGACCGTTGGATGTTTCAAATTCATTTTTCTGGCATCCTGTCAGGACTGCCATCACAAGTAATCCCGCGGCTATTCCGCGTAATTTTGCCCCGGAAATTAGGTTTAGTCTCATAATTGTTGAAAAATTATTATAAATTTATTTAACGATGCACATATATCAATCTATCATGACGCGTTAGTTATCAACAATGTGATTGTTTTCCGGCAGGTTATACATTGGAATGACAAAGTACAGTCTGTTTTCGGTATCTTTATCGCAACAAGAGTTGTTTATATGCTTTCAGGTATCGGGGTTATGTTTTCCCGCGGGGGCGATAATAAACTTGTAAAAGCAGCCGTTTTATTTTATTTACCGGTTGTTTGTTATATCAGGGAGGTATCCGAAAATCCTTAACAGAGTAGGATGTGGCAGCCGAAACAAATATGAACAGTTATTATACCATTAAACCAAAACTATATTATTATGAAAAAGTTAACCTTATTGTTTATTTCTTTGTTTTGTTTCTTTTCCTTCAGCGCCAATGCTCAGATCTACGGCGGAGCTACTATCGGTCTTCAGGCGCCGAGTGGTGATTTTGGTGATTTTGCTGACATGGGCTTTGGGATCAACCTGAACGGAAAATACATGTTTAAGGAAAACATGGCAGTAGGTTTGAACCTTGGATATAACAGGTTCGCCGGAGAAATCAGTGATATGTCTTTTTCAATGATCCCTGTCACAGGTCTTTTCGAGTACCATTTCGGTGGTGATGTTGTAAAGCCTTATGTAGGGGCTGATCTTGGCATCTACAGCTTCGGGGGTAAAATTAAATACGAAGGTGTAACGGAAAGCAGCAGCGAATTGTATTTTGGCTTCGGTCCCGTTGCAGGGATTTTATACGACCTGAAAGAAAACCTGAGACTGTGCGCGAATATAAAAATGCACAATGTTTTTGAAGAAGGTGAGTCACTCACATGGTTCGGCATCAATGCCGGCGTGGTGATTCCTTTTGGCAAATAGCAATGATCAATGATCAATTAGCAATTAACAATTAGCAATTAGCAATTAACAATTGGCAATTGGCAATTAGTTCAGGATAAGGGAGATGTGCCTTTAAAATCCCAGGATCAGCCTCACATATACATTCCGTCCGGGTTCAACGCTGATGTTGCCCCTGTTTGTCGAAAGATGGCTTGTATAACTGCGGTTGGTAATGTTTTCAATTCCTGCAAATATCTGCAGGTTTGTGTTTCTGATATTGATCGACTGCGAGTTCAGGGCCAGGTCGAGGCGCGTGTACCCGCCGGTTTCCTTTTCTCCTTCGGCGATCTTATCTTGTCCGGCTGCACCAGCCAGGATCAGTTCCGCGGAACCTATCCTGTTATGGGTATAGCGAATGCCTAGTCGTCCGTTGAGAGGCGGGATCTGGGGAAGGTTGGCGCCTGCTTCCGTATCCCTGCCGCGTACATAGGCGCCTGTGCCTGTCAGGACGAAGTCAGAATAGAAGTTGTACTGGAATCCAAAGTCAAAGCCATAGAGGAAAGCCTTGCTGACATTTGTGTTTACAAGAGCGGGAAGGGTATCAATAGTTCCTTCCGAGGCTCCTGTATTGATGGTATAAATGAATTGTCCCGGTGTTTCCACGATCATATTCAGGATCCTGTTTGCAAAAACATCTGCCTGAAGGTTGAATTTTTGTTTCCATACCCTTATCCCGAGATTGCCTGAATAGCCGCTTTCAGGTTCAAGTTCCGTGTTGCCGAGGCGGACATAGTTTCCCAGATCGATATATTTGAACAGTTCTTCAAGCGACGGCGCCCTGAAAGAACGGGCGAAGCTGAACGACATGTCAGTTTTTTCAGTTAGCCGGTACAGAAGGCCCGCGTTTGCGCTCCATGAAATGCTTTTGCTGCTGCCGGCATCGAAGGTTATTCTCTGGTTTGGCGGTGTGTCGTTTCTCGTTCCGTTTGTTATAAGGTAATCTATATCATGGCCCTCTTCATTGCTTATCTGTATAAGATCCATTCTGCCGCCGACGATCAGTGTCATTTTCTCGTTAATCAGCTTTGTCTCGTCCTGAATGAATATCCCGGAGCTGGTAAATGTTGATTCCGGGATGGGAGTTTCACCTCTTTCAAGATTATTTGTTTTCACGACATCGCCTGCCGGATTCAGGATTTCCACTTTGATGAACTTCTGACGCTCTGTAAACAAGTTGCGCGACCATGCATCCACGCCGGCTGTCAGGGTGTTATTTCCGGAAAGCTTCCATATTCCCTGCAGTTTTCCTCCCCGCGTAAAATGGTTTCCAACCGGTGTTACAAGCTCAGGTGTTATTCGCTGATATCCCGTTGGTATTTCTTTGAGAGTCATTGTATTTGGGATCATGGCCACATCGCGCCGGATGTACTGCAGGAAGTAACTAAGTTTCAGCGACTGAAGTTTTTCTCCCGGATTAGTGATCTCGTAGGAAGCTGCCAGCAGTTGTCTTCCAATATCCGTATATGTTGCCTCGGCCGGTCCGGGAAATGCATCTCCACCCGGGATTCCCACATCGGTCGACCAGTTGTGCTGGTACTGAACACTGAACTGGTGGTTTTCAAGAGGTTTAATCCCGATTTTTGCAGTCATGTTGCTGCTTGTAAACTGGCTGTTTGGGAGGATGCCTTCAGGAGTCCGTATATCATCTGCCTTACCGTATGAGCCGCTTAGCCTTAAATACCATTTCCGCGATCCGGTATTAAGATCAGCATGGTTCATAAAGAGCTTGTTGGCTGATGAAAAAGCGGAGCTTACATTTCCCGACAGGTAACTTTTGTCGGAGAAGTGACCGTCTTTGGTAATGATATTCACGATACCGCCCATTGCGCCGGTTCCATAAAGGGATGATTGTGCCCCTTTGACCACTTCCACCCTGTCGATATCATTCACATCGATCATGCTTAGCGATGCGGTGAGGTCTGTAGCAGTTTCCACGCGGTTACCGTCGATCAGGGTTACAAGACGGTTTTCGCTGAATCCCCTGATATTGATATTTGTAGCCCACACTCCGTCGTTGCCCATTGCTATTCCGGGTTCGGTTGCCAGGACGTTGGAAAGGGTAAACGATGAAAGTTTTTTGTATTTCATCGCTCCTACAACGGCTACGGGAGCAGGCAGATCCCTTGCCAGGCGGTTGACCATAAGGCTTGCAACCTCCACTTCGCCAAGGTTTACAGGACGGGGCGACAGGAGGAAATCCAGTTGCTGGTCGCTGTTCAAGTTAAATCTGCTGATCAAAGGAGCATAACCAAGCATTTTTACTTGCAGGTGGTAGTTTCCGCCCGGCAGGGAGAAGAATATTCGTCCCCTGACATCCGAGACCCCGGCATTGCCCGCTTTGCCGTCTGTACCTGCTGAACCAATCTCAGCCACAACACCTTCCAGTGACTTGCCCGTCACTGAGTCACGAACCACAATCTGAAGCCGGTGATTCTGGCCGAAAGAGTTCAGTGAAAAAAACAATGCAATAAAAGCATACCAAAAAGCATTTCTATTCATCTTTTATATTCTTTAGGAGTACCGATTTAATCTGAATACCTCTTAATCGGCCCAGCTGGCCGGTAAGAGAACCAATCTGATCGGTGCTTCCTTCAAGAACAAGAGAGATTATGCTTCCGCTGTTTCCGCGTGGCAGACCCTGCCGGCCGACAATGATATCGGAATGCTTTGAAATGATTTCGTTCAGATCTTGAACACTTTCGCGTGTCTGAACCAGGATGATTGCTGAACCTATTCTCTTTTCCATCAGATTACCTCCGGATTGGATTTTTATAACCCCTGCGTCCTTGAGTCTCTCCGGCGGGTTTCAATATGCCCTCCGGAGTGTTTCTCAGACCTACACGGGTCTGTTGTTAATTATTTCACAAAAGTAGCGCACAATGATAGATAAAAAAACTGACAACATCGCAGCGAAATCTGACTTTTTTATTAAAAAGCACGGGACACAGGGCACAGGGCACAGAGCACAGGGCACAGACCGCAAGACCGCAAGACCGCAAGACCGCAAGACTGCAAGACCGCAAGACACAAGCCTCAAGATCAACAAAAGAACACGCCGCTAGCCGCGTACCGCTAGCCGCGCGCCGTTTTTTAATTAAAGAAAGCAGTCGAAAAATGCTTAAAGAATTCCCTGAATGGATAGCTTTGCATCAGGAATTTGCAACATGATAAGGAAGCTGTTATATCTGGCAATAATTATTTTGCTGCTGCCTGCCTGCAGGGGAAGAAACGAAGGCGGGCATGCGGAGTTTACAATTGCAGCTCTTAAAGGACCATCGGCCATGGGTATGATCAGGCTGATCGACAGCCTTAACAGCAGCCCGGGACATCCGGTGGAGGTACAGATACTGAATGAACCCCTTCAGGTCCGCAAGATGATGCTCGACGGCACAGCCGATTTTGCCATCCTCCCCACCACCATGGCCTCCATATTGTATAACAAGGGGCTGAAATACAAGCTTATTGGAATACCCTGCTGGGGGACACTCTACTTGGCCGGCAGCGACACCCTTGTCAGCAGCTGGGAAGATCTCAGGAACAAACGTATTTATGTTATGGCCAGGGGAATGACACCCGACGTGATGTTCAGGCATCTTCTCGGCAGAAATGGCCTTGATCCCGGCAGGGATGTCATCCTCGACTACAGTTTTCCCACTCATATCGATCTTGCCAACGCGGTTGCTGCAGGACAGGCACCGCTTGGTATCCTGTCGGAACCCCTGGCCAGTCTGGTCACCCTTAAAAACAGGGATATCCGGATTATCTTCAACCTGGAGAAAGAATGGAGCCTTAAAGAGGATATTGAAATTACCGAAACGGCTTTTCTCGGAAGGGAAAACATCCTCAGACATAAGCCTGATCTGGTTGAAAGGATCATAAAGTCCTACACTTATTCTTCCGAATGGGTGAATCGGTATCCCGACAGTGCGGCAATTCTGATTGTAAAGTACGGAATTCTTCCTGACACAGCTGTTGCAGCGCATGCCATACCCGGATCAAATCTCAGGTTTGTCAGGGCTGCCGAAAAGGAATGCGAAATAGAGGACTATCTGAATGTTTTTTATAAATTGAATCCCGATATAATAGGAGGGAAGTTACCTGATGAAAATTTTATCTACCGGTAAAAAATACATAAGTCTGGCTTCCGTGATCTTTATGCTTGTCGTATGGAAGCTGCTGGCCATGCATTTCGATTCCGCTTTTATAGTCCCTTCGCCAGAGAAGACACTTGTAACCACCCTGAAATTATTCACCGACCTCAGCTTCCTCAGGATAGTGGGCTCAACTATTGCCAGGGGACTGATTGGTTTTGCCATATCACTGGTTTTAGGGATAGGAACAGGTATTATCACGGGCATCAATGCAAATCTGGATGCCTTTCTTCGTCCGGTTCTGGTTACCATTCGTTCCGTGCCTGTAATCTCAATCATTCTTCTGGCACTCATCTGGTTTAATCCGGGACTGGTTCCTGTTTTCATAGGTATGCTCACGATGTTTCCCTTTATTGCCACCAATGTGAGCGACGGCATCAGGAGCATTGACAGGGACCTTGTCGGCATGGCCGAATTCTATAAGGTCAGCACGGACAGGATTGTTCGCGAATTATACATACCTGCCGTTATGCCCTTTATTGTGAGCGGTGCATCCAGTGCCCTGGGCATAGGGTGGAGGGCAATAATAACAGGTGAGGTTCTGAGCCAGCCGGAATTCGGGATCGGCACGATGATGCAGACTGCCCAGACATTCCTGAATATTGATGCAATTATTGCATGGACCCTCATAGCCGTGCTGATAAGTTTCGTGTTTGAGAAAGCCATCCGGTGGATTGAAGGCAGGTTTATTAACTGGAGGTCCTGATTATGAAACTTGAAATAAAAGGCCTGTATAAGAAGTTCGGCAAGCTGTCGCTGTTCAATGACTTCAACATTGAATTTCAGGATGGGACCATAAGCTCTATACTTGGTCCCTCGGGATGTGGCAAAACCACTTTACTTAATATTATAGGAGATATTGTAAAGGCTGACAGCGGCATTCTGACGGGTTTCAGGGAGAAGACAATCTCCTACATTTTTCAGGATGCGAGACTGTTACCCTGGAAAACGGTAGAGGAGAACATTGAATTTGTTCTTGGCAGGGATATTCCGGTCGTACGGCGTAAGGAGATAAGCGCTCAGCTGATCAGGCTTATGGAGCTTGAGGATTTTGCCGATTATTATCCGTCGAAGCTGAGTGGCGGTATGAGGCAAAGAGTCTCAATAGCGAGAGCCTTTGCATATCCTTCGGATATAATACTTATGGACGAGCCACTGAAAGGATTGGATATCAAGCTGAAATTAAACCTTATCAGGATTTTCTCACGGATGTGGCAGGCTGATAAAAGGACTGTGATCTTTGTGACTCATGATGTGGATGAAGCGCTCCTTCTTGGAAATGAAATTATAGTATTAAGTCCTGCGCCGGCAGGTATTATCCTTAAAAAGCAGGTTGACATCCCGTTTGAAAAGCGCATACTCGAATCGGATTATTTCAGGGAGCTGAAGAAAAGCCTTATAAGTGCACTGGGAAACTGAGAGAAAGGCCATTTTAGTCGATGACAGTGCTTCGGAGCAACCCGGGATCAGGCGTTTTCAATTTCCACTCCCAGTTTTTCGTATGTTTCCATTAATGCTTCCTGGTTATCCGTAATAATCAGAATTTTATCCTTATCCTTTAAAACTGTTTTTCCTGTCGGAACGAAATAATTTTCTCCCCGTTTTATAAGAACCACCAGTGTATTACCCGGAAAAGGCAAGTCCATGAGCCTGTTTCCTTTGGCAAGCATATCGGAAGTCAATTCTATTTCAGTGGTTACAGATTTTATATCATTTGACAAATCGATGTCAAAATCCTCTAATTTCTTTAACTGCCGCGGCTTTTCGCTGAGCTTAAGCCATCTCGCCACCAGGGGAAGTGAAGTACCCTGCACAAGCAGGGAGACAAGGGTGCAGAAGAACACGATATTGAAAATAATCCTTGCATGAGGGACATCATGATAAAGCGGAATTATAGCGAAGATTATGGGAACAGCCCCGCGCAAGCCGACCCATGAAACATATACTTTGTCGCGACAGTGCATTTTACGAAACGGCAGCAGGCATAGAAAAACGGTTAAGGGGCGAGAAAAGAAGATCATAAGAAAACTAATGGCAAGTCCCGGGATGATTATAGGTACCAGTTCGTGTGGATTGACGAGCAGTCCGAGAGTTAAAAACATGATCAGCTGAAACATCCACGCAAGTCCGTCAAAAAAATTGAGGCAGGAGCGTTTATGCACGAATTTTGAATTTCCAATCACCAGTCCTCCGACATAAACTGCAAGGAAGCCGTTTCCCTTGAGGAAATAGGTAGCCGAAAAGATGAAAATACAGAACGTGACTACCAGAATGGGATACAATGAGTCATTGCCTATCTTGATATTATTGATGACCCTCACTGACAATTTTCCGAGCAAATATCCCAACAGCGCTCCGATTCCAAGTTGCAGCAGCAATTCACCTCCGGCAAGCCAGTAGTTTGGAGCTTTTTCAGCCTGTATTAATTCTATAAGGGTTATAACCATGACGTATGCCATCGGGTCATTGCTTCCGCTTTCGAGTTCCAGCAACGGGCGAAGATTGTTTTTCAGGTGCAATCCTTTTGAGCGTAGAATTGAAAACACCGATGCAGAATCAGTTGATGACATTGTCGATGCCAGCAGCAGAGATGTCAGGAATCCGATACCTGCCGATTGCATGGTCATTCCCAGTATCCACCAGGTAAGTACTCCTGTTATAATTGCCGTTATAAAAACTCCCAATGTAGCCAGTATAACTCCCTGCGCCATCACGGGCCGGACTTCTTCGATTCTGGTATCCATTCCACCTGAAAAAAGAATTATGCATAATGCGATTGTTCCCAGACTCTGTGCAATTTGAATATTTTCAAACTGAAGTCCCAGTCCGTCGCTTCCGAACAGCATACCCACTCCCAGAAACAAAAGCAATGCAGGTACGCCATATTTTGAACTGGCCTTACCGGCAAGAATACTCAGAAAGAACAGCGCTGACAAAACAAGTAAAACAAGCTCAATCTGAATGGTCATAATTCTTTAAAATATCTTCGTCAATACTGCATTTTTCAACGGCCCTGGAATTTATTGGCTTACCGTCCGCTTGCCTGTCTGCCGGACCTTGTTAATCCTCCGGTGCCACGCGGGCCCGGGGCAACATATTCTGTCCTCAGGGATGATCTGACGGAGTTTTACCGTTAAAAAAGATTTACGAATTTACTTAAATCTGAAAAAGCTGCAAGACTGATTGAAAAAATACCAGATATTTTTTGCCGGACCGACAGATAAAAGGGTGATTTACAAAGATATATCAGATGTAATTTTTTCACCATCCGCAGCTGCATCCTTTCCACCTGAACAGCCAGGTCACCCGATCGTAAGCATAATGTTCAGGCTTTATAGTAATCCTTTATCACGGAATCCTTATTTTTTCACTTACAGAAATATTATCTAACCAGATCCTGCAGTTCCCCTGATTTTGATTTCCATGACATAGATTCCGCCCATTCCTGTATGTATTTCTCAGGTATCATAAATCATCAATTTCAATTTCTTCATTAATAATGATTTTCCATTTGACGTTAATTTCACAATATTCGGTTGGTTTATTACTTTTTAACGGAATCTTTTGGAATTTACAATTATGGGTTTTTGCTTTTGAAAATAAGATATTGGCTTGCTCAGTGTGTCCCAGTTCATATTCAAGCAAATATCCCAAACGTTGTATGTTGGAAGTTGGGACATAATCAAAAAAAGATTTGTCTAATTTACCAAATTTTACGCTTTCCATTAGTTCGTAAATAACGGTACAGGCACGATTTAGTCCTCCAATTTCTTTTTGAAATGTAATTAAGTCAACAGCTGTAAGTTCAGGTTTTGAAATCATATAATCGCCATTTTCGCCCCGAATTGATTTTATCCATTTTTGCGGAATTTCTTTACGAGTAGCAATAAAATTGATTTTAACGTTTCGTTTTGAGGTGTCTCTTAAGGTTGGTAAAGAAGTGATTACAGAAAAAATTTGCGGTTTTTGATGAGCCGCCCCGTAGTGCGAGGCAGCATTTAACAAACAGACATAATACTGACGATTAAGATATTCCATCAAATCATCAATATAAAACTCGGGTGGCACAATCCCAATTAAGGAGTAACTAATAGGGATTACAGAATAGAATCCTTTAAATACAGGGAATATCTGTCCTTTTTTTATCAGAAGATTTAAATTGTTTTTTATAGTTTGTTCCGACAAATGAGAAAAATCAGCAACAAGTTTCTGGCGGGAGAATGTCGCTTTTCCTCTTTTGTAACGGTAAAGTACCCAATCTTGAAAGGTTGTTACTTCAGAATAATTCATTTTGAAATATATTGACTGCAAAGGTACTATAAATATTAGTAATATTGCAAACGAAATATGCTATTTCTTGCAAAATTGAATTATTCTCTGAAATATCTACGGATATATATACAAATTATATTAACCTCAGTAACCTACGTATTCTTTTATAATTGGCAAGTATACCAAGGGTAAGCAAAAAGTCACGCATCCTTACGCTAAATTCTGAGTTTAGGAATTAATCAGGTTAAATTAATTGATAGAATTCAGAAAATATCATAAATGACATTTTTCTTTTTGCCGTATTTAATTTTTAACTGTATCTGTTTACCTGTTATTACACTTTCTTGGCATAAAGCTGTTTCAGGACAAGTCGGTCTCAGTTAACCTGTTGGCAAGGTTATTCATGCCAACAGGTTATTTTCATTAACTGTACCTATTAAGTCGCATCAGTTTCAGTGAAAGAAATGGTATAGTTGCCGTTGTTGCCAACGTAAGCACCCAATTTAATATAGAAATAAGAATCCGCTCCGGTTTTGTTATTCATTGAACCAGTTATTGTCTGACCGCCCGGGCCATTTGCAGATCCTTTATGTTCTCTGTTTGGCTCGTAAACATCAAAATGCAGTCTTGTATTTGAAGCTTCCGGAGTAACTGACCATGATACATTTTTATTATTAGCTATCGACACTTTGAAAAATTCAAAATCTCCACCATTATCACCAACAGCATCTGTTAAAATTGTACCCTTCATGCCAACGACTGGGTATGAAGCGATTTCCCTTGCATCTTCAAATGTGTCATCGGGCTCATTGTCATCATTTCCGTTATTTACCGGAGTCAATGTATAACTACCACTTGAGTGATGGTCATTTACATACCCATCCCATCCCAATACCTGTAGATAAAACACATCCTCCTTAGAAACAAAGGTGTATGAAAGATCGGCTCCTGCAGCACCGGCTCCTGTAGTATGCAATACTGCCTTGTCGGCTCCGTAAAGGCGCATTCTTGCTATTAAGTCATCAGACACATTGGTTAAAGTAAAGGTATAGGAATTCCATGCGCCGCGTGTAGGATTCGTAAATTTATAATAATCATTTTCATATTTCGATACAAGTACCCCATTATAGGAGTTCCCGAATTCAAGAGATTTAGCCGTTTCAATAGTATGATTTGGTGCGTATTCATCGTTGGCATCCATATTGGAAACAGTAAAGGAGTAAGAGCCTATTGAACTATGGTCATTTACATACCCGTCCCAACCACTAAGGCGAATATAAAAAACAACCCCTGGTGTGGCGACAGTATATATTAAACTCTGTCCTTTTGTTGTAGCACCATGTGTTGCATGGCTTTTACCATCAGCACCGTAAAGTTCCAGGTGCATAATTAATTCAGCAGATACATTGGTTACACTAATCTGCACCTTATCATAAGTATTACTGCCATGTGCAGGCGTTATTTTATACCAGTCGTCATCTGTTACTTCACTAATCTTGGCGTTGTATTTAGTGTCCAGGGCGATAGCGTATGCATCAGATAGTTGATTGTTAGGTTCATACTCATCAGCAATGGTTATAGAATCAATATCTTCAGCAATATCACAGGAAACCATAAGAAATGGTAATGCCAAAAATAAAATTATCAATAATGATAATTGATTTTTGATCTTCTCACGATAAGTGTTTGTGTATTTGATACATGTGGGCTTCATGACAGAATATTTAATTAAACAAATGAGAATTCATTATTATGATTTCTGGAAATATGATCAGGGTTAGTTTTTCGGAAACCTGAAATTTTTTGGAGTAATATTTTTTTATGTTCGTACATATTCACTATGCTATTCATAGTTTGTTTACAATAGAGTTGCAAACAGCCGCGTACTTAATACTATTAACTTAACGTACAGATGTTTGAAATTATTGTAGATTGTGGATGACGACGCGTTCTGCCGTTACAAAACCTGATGCGGGGAAGAGCTGCAAAGCATTAAAATCAGGTTCAATATGTAATTTATTTTACAATCGGTATCATTTCAGCACGATGCTGTAATAATCGCCATCATTAGCCATGTATTTTAACATTAGCTGTCCGCCGGTATTGGTTTCAAAAAATAATTCACTTCCCGACAGGTAATTACCTGTGCATTCTTCAATCTCATTATTGGCAATTTTCCGGTCGGGTATGTTCACGAGCTGATAAGATGTTTCAACCCGTCCTTCACCAGGCTCAGCAGGCATCGATATTACAATGGCCCATTTATTATTGGCTGATACATCGATAAGCTGTAAAACCGACAGTGA
>JAAYQC010000230.1 GCA_012519515.1 Bacteroidales bacterium
AGCACCTTTGCCAATTGCTCCACGGTCGGGTTCTCCCATTTGATTTTCTTCAGGAATCGGTTCACCTTCTTGATGTCGAACGCTTCCGGGTCAAACGCCCCGCCGACCCATTCCAGCATGGATTCATATTCTTCATTCTCCGGGTCGGTTATGGTTTCGACGAAATCGGCATACCCCGGCACACCCCCGCAATCTTCAGGCGGGCAGGCCCGTTTCCCGTCGATACATTCCGCAAACCCCGCGAGGGTACCATCGTCGGGCAGGATATCTTCAACAGTAATCCGGTGTTCCCACGAGTCGCCAAAATCGTACTCGTAGCTGAACGGGAAACCCTTGCGCGGGGCGACTTCATCGAGATTGACAATAGCTTCATCCTCAACGAGCTTCTGCCCCTCGAAGGCATCCTCATTCAAATTGAACTCCGGGTCTGAATACTCGCTGTCGCCAATGTTGAATTTATGCAAATGGCTGTTTGTCCACCCGATGGCAACCTGCAAGATGGCATGCAGTAAATCCAGCCCGATAGTGCCCCGTACCAGAAGCACCCGGTATATGACAGGTTCGATTTCTTCAAGCTCTACACGCAAGCGGTAGATACTGCCGGTATCGCTTTGCTTTGTGCCCGGTTGCCGTGAACCGGGAAAGGGTATGATATTCGATTTCGTCATGTCTATGCCTTGCCTATTTCTTCGAGAATGTCTTTTAGTTCATCCACTGCCGCTTCAAGCTCCTCAACCGCGTCTTCAATGAGTTCCTGCGGTTCCGGCAGGTCATCGGCATCTTCGATGGTGTCGTCTTTCAACCATGTAATATCGAGATTGTAATTGCGTTTCTTGATTTCATCGATATGGAACTTGCGGAACCGGCCTTCTTCACCGAGGTCTTTGCGCTTTGCCGTACCGTCGGGCTTATCGCCATAGGATTTCTCGAATTCCGCGAAATGTTCCTTTGACAAGGGGCGGTCTTTCTTGGTAACGCCGGGCACATTCGTGCGGGCATCGAATATCCAGACGTTCTCGGTCGGCAAGCCCTTCTGGAAGAACACCACGTTCGCTTTCACGCCCTGACTGTACGGGGTGAAGGTTCCACGGGGCAGGCGCAAAATCGTATGAACATTGCAGTCCTGCATGAGCAGTTCGAATACCTCGTTTGCCTTGGACTCGAACAGGCAGTTATCCGGCAGGACGATTGCCGCCCGTCCTCCCCGCTTGAGAATGGTGAGAACATGCTGCACGAAATTCAATTGCTTGTTGCTCGTCTCAATGGTGAAATCCTCGCGGGTCGGCGCTTGGTTTGCGCCCTTGGTGCCGAAGGGCGGATTGGTGAGGACGCAATCGTACCGTTCGCCCTTTTCCGGTTCGTAGATGGCATCGCCAAGGTAAATATGCGGCTCCAGCCCGTGCAGGACAAGGTTCATGAGCGCAAGTCGCCGGGGCCGGGGCACGAGGTCTTGACCGTAGAATGTCTTTGTCTTGATTCTCTTGATATCTGCCCGGTCGAGTGCGCCCTTTGTTTGCTCCATGAGCCATTCGTAGGCAACCATGAGGAAACCGCCCGTGCCGCATGCCGGGTCGCAGATGGTGAATTCCTTATGTGCTCGCGGGTCGGGTTTCATTACCCGCACTATGGACTGAATGAGAACGCGGGGCGTGAAGTATTGCCCGGCACCCTTCTTGCCCTCGCTGGCCGCTTTTTCAAGCAGTCCCTCGAATGCGGCACCTTTTACGTCCACATCCAGCGAAGTCCAGTCTTCTTCATCTATCATCGTAATGACCC